>NZ_JBHJUW010000025.1:0-81791 GCF_042268205.1 Streptomyces sp. NPDC056160 | reverse complement strand
GTCGTGCTGACCCTGGCACGCGTCTGGACGACGCTCGCCACCGGTGAGATCAGGTCGAAGGACCAGGCGGCCGACTGGACTCCCGCCCGGCCGGACACCGCGGGAAACCGGCCGGAAGACCGAAGGAACGCAGAAACCCTCCCCCCTTTCCCCCGGGCGCGGGCACGTCAGGGTCCGGATGCTGGGATGCTGGACCATGCCGTACGCGCCGGACGGGCCGTGCGGGGTGCCGTGAAGAAGGCTGTGGGGGGCCGAGGATCGTGGAGGACAGGGTGCGGGTGGTCATCGCCGAGGATTCAGTGCTGCTCAGGGAGGGCCTGACCCGGTTGCTGACCGACCGCGGGCATGAGGTCGTGGCCGGTGTCGGTGACGCCGAGGCGCTGGTCAAGACCATCACCGAGCTGCATGACCAGGGGGAGCTGCCCGATGTGGTCGTGGCCGACGTGCGGATGCCGCCGACCCACACCGACGAGGGCGTGCGGGCGGCCGTACGGCTGCGCAAGGCGCATCCCGGTCTCGGAGTGCTGGTGCTGTCGCAGTACGTGGAAGAGCGGTACGCCACCGAACTGCTGGCGGGCTCCAGCCGCGGGGTCGGCTACCTGCTGAAGGACCGCGTGGCCGAGGTGCGGGAGTTCGTGGACGCCGTGGTCCGGGTGGCCCAGGGCGGTACGGCACTGGACCCGGAGGTGGTCGCCCAGCTGCTCGGGCGCAGCCGCAAGCAGGACGTGCTGGCGGGTCTCACCCCGCGCGAGCGCGAGGTCCTGGGCCTGATGGCCGAGGGGCGCACCAACTCGGCGATCGCACGGCAACTGGTGGTGAGCGACGGAGCGGTGGAGAAGCACGTCAGCAACATCTTCCTGAAGCTCGGCCTGTCCCAGAGTGACGGGGATCACCGGCGTGTTCTCGCGGTCCTCACCTATCTGAACTCCTGACCGGCCGACACTGGGGCGGTACGGGCCCCGATCCGGTCGCGAGTACGCCGGACGGGCGACTGCGGCGCACCTTCCCCAAGGAGGTCCCAAGAGCCGGAACGGCGTGGAAGAGCAGGGCATCGGACCGTCTCACGGGTGCGTCCAGCATGCGATCGGCACCGGGAGGGCATTCCTGACGGTCGTAGGGTTGGAAACCGGGAAGGTCTTCGCAGGGTCTTCGGGAGGCCGGTCCCACACAGCCGCCTCGAAGGAGGTCCAGTTCAGTGACCAGCCAGGTCAGCAGTCCAGCGGAACAGGCCGACACAACCGTCGTCGGGGAGCAGCGCAGGGCGGCCGGAGCGAAGGACGTCCGCCGTCTGGACCGGGTGATCATCCGTTTCGCGGGGGACTCGGGTGACGGTATGCAGCTCGCCGGGGACCGGTTCACTTCGGAGACGGCGTCGTTCGGGAACGATCTGTCGACGCTGCCGAACTTCCCGGCGGAGATCAGGGCGCCGGCAGGGACGCTGCCGGGTGTGTCGTCGTTCCAGTTGCACTTCGCCGATCATGACATCCTCACGCCGGGTGATGCTCCGGACGTGCTGGTGGCGATGAACCCGGCGGCGTTGCGGGCGAATGTGGGGGATCTGCCGCGGGGTGCGGAGATCATCGTGAACACGGACGAGTTCACGAAGCGGGCGATGCAGAAGGTCGGCTACGCGCTCTCTCCGCTGGAGGACGGTTCGCTGGACGGCTACAGCGTGCATGCGGTGCCGTTGACGACGCTGACGGTGCAGGCGCTGGCGGGGTTCGGGCTGTCGCGCAAGGAGGCCGAGCGGAGCAAGAACATGTTCGCGCTGGGTCTGCTGTCGTGGTTGTATCACCGGCCGACGGAGGCGACGGAGCGGTTCCTGGAGGCGAAGTTCGCGCGCAAGCCGCAGATCGCGGCGGCGAACGTGGCGGCGTTCCGGGCGGGGTGGAACTTCGGGGAGACGACGGAGGATTTCGCGGTCTCCTACGAGGTGGCGCCGGCGGGGTCGGCGTTCGCGCCGGGGGTGTACCGCAACATCTCGGGGAATCTGGCGCTGGCCTACGGGCTGATCGCCGCCGCGCGGCAGGCGGATCTGCCGCTGTTCCTGGGCTCGTATCCGATCACTCCGGCCTCGGACATCCTGCACGAGCTGTCGAAGCACAAGAATTTCGGGGTGCGCACGTTCCAGGCGGAGGACGAGATCGCGGGGATCGGCGCGGCTCTGGGCGCGGCGTTCGGCGGTGCGCTCGCGGTGACGACGACGTCGGGGCCGGGGGTGGCACTCAAGAGCGAGACGATCGGGCTGGCGGTGTCGCTGGAGCTGCCGCTGCTGGTGGTGGACATCCAGCGCGGCGGCCCCTCCACGGGGCTGCCGACCAAGACGGAGCAGGCCGACCTGCTGCAGGCGATGTACGGCCGCAACGGTGAGGCGCCGGTGCCGGTGGTGGCCGCGCGCACGGCGGCGGACTGCTTCGCGGCGGCGCTGGAGGCGGCCCGGATCGCGCTGGCCTACCGCACCCCGGTCTTCCTGCTCTCCGACGGCTACCTGGCCAACGGCTCCGAACCCTGGCGCATCCCCGACATCAGCGAACTGCCGGATCTGAAGGTGGCCTTCGCCAGCGGCCCCAACCACACCCTGGCCGACGGCACCGAGGTCTTCTGGCCCTACAAACGCGACCCGCACACCCTGGCCCGCCCCTGGGCCCTGCCCGGCACGCCGGGTCTGGAGCACCGCATCGGCGGGATCGAGAAACAGGACGGCACCGGGAACATCTCCTACGACCCGGCCAACCACGACTTCATGGTCCGCACCCGCCAGGCCAAGATCGACAACATCACCGTCCCCGACATCGAGGCCGACGACCCCGACCACGCCCGCACCCTGGTCCTGGGCTGGGGATCGACCTACGGTCCGATCACCGCCGCGGTACGCCGGCTGCGGGCCGACGGCATCGCGATCGCCCAGGTGCACCTGCGCCACCTCAACCCCTTCCCCGCCAACCTGGGCACCCTCCTGCACTCCTACGACAAGATCGTCGTCCCGGAGATGAACCTCGGCCAGCTCACCACCCTCATCCGCGCGAAATACCTGGTCGACGCCCGCCCCCACACCCAGGTCAACGGCATGCCCTTCAAAGCCGAACAACTCGCCACGGCACTCAAGGAGGCCATCGATGCCTGAGACGTCCCCCACCGCCCCGGGCACCGTCCAGCCCCTCACCCTCGTGCCGAAGGCCACCGCCGCGCAGTCGATGAAGGACTTCAAGTCCGACCAGGAAGTCCGCTGGTGCCCCGGCTGCGGCGACTACGCCGTCCTCGCCGCCGTCCAGGGCTTCATGCCCCAGCTCGGCATCGCCCGCGAGAACATCGTCTTCGTCTCCGGCATCGGCTGCTCCTCCCGCTTCCCGTACTACATGAACACCTACGGGATGCACTCCATCCACGGCCGCGCTCCCGCCATCGCCACCGGCCTGGCCACCAGCCGCCGCGACCTGTCCGTCTGGGTCGTCACCGGCGACGGCGACGCCCTGTCCATCGGCGGCAACCACCTCATCCACGCCCTGCGCCGCAACGTCAACCTCAAGATCCTGCTGTTCAACAACCGCATCTACGGCCTTACCAAGGGCCAGTACTCCCCCACCTCCGAACGCGGCAAGATCACCAAATCCACCCCCATGGGCTCCCTGGACGCCCCCTTCAACCCCGTCTCCCTCGCCCTGGGCGCCGAAGCCACCTTCGTCGCCCGCACCATCGACTCCGACCGCAGACACCTCACCGAGGTCCTGCAACGGGCCGCCGCCCA
Source organism: Streptomyces sp. NPDC056160 (assembly GCF_042268205.1). Classification (NCBI taxonomy): domain Bacteria; kingdom Bacillati; phylum Actinomycetota; class Actinomycetes; order Kitasatosporales; family Streptomycetaceae; genus Streptomyces; species Streptomyces sp. NPDC056160. Next base: position 78,046 of record NZ_JBHJUW010000025.1, on the reverse strand, counting down.
CCCCGGCACCGCCCTGATCGAGATCTACCAGAACTGCAACATCTTCAACGACGGCGCCTTCGACGCCCTCAAAGACACCCAGCGGGCCGCCGAGGCACTGATCAGGCTGGAGCACGGAGCGCCGATCCGGTTCGGTGCGGACGGCTCGCGGGGCGTGGTGCGAGATCGCGTCACGGGTGATCTGAAGGTGGTCACGGTGACGGCGGAGAACGAGGCCGGCCTCCTCGTCCACGACGCGCACTCCGCCTCCCCCACCACCGCCTTCGCCCTCTCCCGCCTCGCCGACCCCGACACCCTCCACCACACCCCGATCGGCGTCTTCCGCGACATCCAACGCCCTGTCTACGACACCCTCATGGCCGACCAGCTCGACACCGCCGCCCGACAACACGGCAAGGGCGACCTCACCGCCCTCCTCACCGGCCACGACACCTGGACCGTCACCGGCTGAGTCCGGCGGTCGCTCACGAGGTCCGGGCGTTGAGCGCCCGGGCCTCGTCACAGACCTGCCGGGCCTCGTCGTACGCCTCCCGGGCCGCTTCCACGTCTGCCATGCGCTCCTTGGTCCACTCGGCGAGCGCCCGCACCTGCTCGGCGGCCTCGCGGCCGAGCCCGGTGAGCGAGTAGTCGACGCGCGGCGGGATGACGGGCTTGGCGTCGCGGTGGACCAGCCCGTCGCGCTCCAGCGTCTGGAGCGTCTGGGTCAGCATCTTCTCGCTGACCCCCTTCTCGCTCACCCGGCCGACGGCGCGGCGCAACTCGCTGAACCGGTGGGACCGTTCCAGCAACTCGATCAGGACCAGCACGCCCCAGCGGCTGGTGACGTGCTCCAGGACCAACCGGTACGGGCACTGCGCCGCGTCCTGGACCGGCCGCGTCCCCGCGGTGGCCTCCGCCCGTTCCGCCCGCGCACTCACACTTACGGTCACGGGGGTACCTTACTTCAAAGTGGGTACTTTCGTTGAGTTAGCGCTTCTCCTAGGGTTAGTGACAGACGCACCCCACAAGGAGATTCCCCTCATGAGCATCGTCGTCACCGGAGCCACCGGACACCTCGGCCGCCTCGTCGTGGAGCAACTGCTGGAGAAGGTCCCCGCCGACCGGATCACAGCGGTCGTCCGCACCCCCGAGAAGGCCGCCGACCTCGCCGGGCGCGGCGTGCGGATCGCGGTCGCCGACTACAACGCGCCCGAGACCTTCGACGGCCTGTTCGCGGCGGGCGACAAGGTGCTGCTGGTCTCCGGCAACGAGTTCGACAAGGGCCGCGTCCAGCAGCATCGGGTCGTCATCGAGGCCGCCAAGGCGGCCGGTGTCGCGCTGCTCGCCTACACCAGCGCCCCCGGCAGCCTGAAGGCCACCCTGGCCGACGACCACCGCGGCACCGAGGAGGCCCTGCTGGCCTCCGGCCTGCCGTACGTACTGCTGCGCAACGGCTGGTACCACGAGAACTACACCGAGAACCTCGCCCCCGTCCTGGAGCACCACGCCGTCGTGCACGCGGCGGGCGCCGGCCGACTCTCCGCCGCCTCGCGCGCCGACTACGCCGCGGCCGCCGTCGCGGTGCTCACCGGCGAGGGCCACGAGAACAAGACGTACGAACTGGGCGGCGACGAGGCGTGGGGCTTCGCGGAGTTCGCCGCCGAGCTGAGCCGGCAGACCGGCCAGGAGATCGTGTACCGGCAGGTCTCCGTGGCGGAGTTCCAGGGCATCCTGACCGGCGCGGGGCTGCCGGAGCCGTTCGCCGCGATCCTCGCCGGCGTCGACGCCTCCATCGAGAAGGGCGAACTGGTGGTCGACAGCGGTGACCTGTCCCGCCTGACCGGCCGCCCGACCACCCCGCTGGCCGAGGCGATCGGCGCCGCCCTCAAGGGCTGAGCCCGCTGGGGCCCGCCCTCTCGGCTCGCCCCCGCCGCCGTCCGCCTGTCATGACCGTATGGCGATACGGGCATGACAGGCGGGAGTGCCCGGCGCTACCTTCTTGCTTGCCGCGCCAGGAGGCGGCCAGGCAAGCCACGAAGGGGGAGGGCCCGTGACCGACAAGTCGGGCGGCGAGGGGCGCACAGGACTGCTGAACGGCTTCGCGGCCTACGGGATGTGGGGACTCGTCCCGCTCTTCTGGCCGCTGCTCAAGCCCGCCGGCGCGATGGAGATCCTCGCCCACCGGATGGTGTGGTCCCTGGCGTTCGTCGTGGTCGCGCTCGTCGTCGTACGGCGCTGGGCCTGGGCCGGGGAACTGCTGCGGCAGCCGCGCAGGCTCGCGCTGATCGTGGTCGCCGCCGCGGTGATCACCGTCAACTGGGGCGTCTACATATGGGCGGTGAACAGCGGGCACGTCGTGGAGGCCTCGCTCGGCTACTTCATCAACCCGCTGGTCACCATCGCGATGGGCGTGCTGATCCTCAAGGAACGGCTGCGGCCCGTGCAGTGGGCGGCGGTCGGCACCGGCGCCGCCTCCGTGCTCGTGCTCACCATCGGCTACGGCCAGCCGCCGTGGATCTCCCTCTGCCTCGCCTTCTCCTTCGCCACCTACGGGCTGGTGAAGAAGAAGGTCAACCTCGGCGGCATCGAGTCGCTGGCCGCCGAGACCGCGGTGCAGTTCCTGCCCGCGCTCGCCTACCTGCTGTGGCTGGGCGCGCACGGCGGCGCCACCTTCGCGAGCGAGGGCGCCGGCCACTCCCTCCTGCTCGCCTCCACCGGTGTGGTCACCGCGCTGCCACTGGTCTGCTTCGGCGCGGCGGCGATCCGCGTGCCGCTGTCCACCCTCGGCCTCCTCCAGTACCTCGCGCCGGTCTTCCAGTTCCTGCTCGGCGTCGTCTACTTCCATGAGTCCATGCCGGCCGAGCGGTGGGCCGGGTTCGCCCTGGTGTGGCTGGCGCTGTCCCTGCTGACCTGGGACGGACTGCGCTCGGCCCGCCGCGCCGCCCAGGTGCGCGCCGGTCTCCGCGCCCCCGGGAGCGTCCTGCCGGACGACCACTCGGCGGGCGGCGGGACGCCGAGCAGGGTCGTGGCGGGACAGGCGCCGGCGGTGGACTCCACTCCCGATCCCGCTCTCGCTCGCGATACAGCTCTCGCTCCCGACCCGGCCGCCGCTCCCGGTCCGGCCCTCGCTCCCGAGCCCGGTCTCGCTCCCGGCGCCGCTTCCGCCCCCGCTCCTGGTCGCGGTCCCGCCGGGGCCGCGCCGTTGGACTCCGGAGCGGTGGAGGCTTAGGACGTCGAGCGAGACGCCTGGACGCCGGGAGGGGCCGGAGGGGGCCGGGCGTCGGGAGGGGCGGGGCCCAGGTCAGGGGCCGCCCTGTGCCGTTCGGCCGGTACCGCCGGTGCGGGCGCGATGCGCCCTGACCTTCTCGCGGTTCCCGCAGTGCTCCATCGCGCACCAGCGCCGTCGGCCCGGGCGCGAGGTGTCCACGAAGAGCAGGTAGCAGTCATGGGCCCCGCACTCCCGGACGCGGTCGGAGTACGGGCCCGTGAACAGGTCGATCGCGTCACGGGCGACCGTCGCGAGCAGCCGGGCGCCGGTGGCGCCCGGCGCCCGGGCGCGGGTGCCCTCGGGGGTCAGCCGGGAGACGAGCGGCGGGGCCGCAGCGGCCTCGTCGACCACGTCCAGGTGCGCGCGGCGCGGCGGGCGCCCGTGCGCGCGGTCCGCGGTGAGCAGGAACAGGGCGTCACGGACGGCACGGGCGCGCGCCAGCTCGTCGTCGGTGACGGTGAGGCCGAGACCGTCGGCGAGCCGGCTGCGAGCGGCCCAGTCGACCAGGTCGGCAGGGGTGTGCAGCGCCTCGTGGCGGGCGAAGGGGCCGGGGCCGCCCGTGGCCAGCAGTTCCAGGCACAGCGCGCCCGGGTCGAAGCGGTAGGGCCTGCCGTCGTGCCTGGTCAGGGTCAGTCCGGGAGCCGGTTCCGGCGTTTCCGTTGCCCGCGCGTTCATGTAACCAATATGACTGGTTACATGACCGAGACAGATACGTCCACGGCCCCCACACCCGCGCCGGTGCACTGGAAACTCGTCATCGACGCCACCGACCCGCACGCCCAGGCCGACTTCTGGGCGGGCGCGCTGCACTACGAGACGGAGGACAACAGCGCCTTCGTCGAACGGTTGCTGGAACTCGGCGCGCTGCCGGGCGCGGCCACCGTCGAGTACCACGGCCGCCCGGCCTTCCGGGACCTGATCGCCGTACGGCATCCGGACGACCCGTACGACCCCGAGCGCGGCACCGGGCTCGGGCGCCGGCTGCTCTTCCAGCGGGTTCCCGGGCCGAAGGCCGGCAAGAACCGCCTCCACCTCGACCTGCACCCAGGCGACGGCCGGCGGGCGCAGGAGGTGGAGCGGCTGAAGGCACTCGGCGCGAGCGTCCTGCGGGAGGTGTGGGAGAGCGCCGGACAGTGGGTGGTGATGGCGGACCCGGAGGGCAACGAGTTCTGCGTGCACTGACCGCCCGAGACGGTCGGCCCGCGTCCGGCACGGAGCCGGCCTGCGGCCGGGCCGGACCGCGGTGGTCCGGCGCGGCCGGCCGCGGCGGTCAGTCGGCCTGGCCGGAGGCCGCCTGCCTGCGGGCCCGCTCGGTGAGGCGGTCCATGCGGGCGCGGGCGGACTCCAGTTGGTCGACGTCCTCGGTGGCCGGGCCGTCATCGGCGGCCAGCTCGGTCCACAGGCCGAGCAGCTCATCACCGAGGCGCAGGCCCTCCTCGGGATCGCGGACGGCCCGCCAGGCGGTGGCCGCGCTGCGGACGTCACCGTAGGCGCCCTCCGCGTCGCCCGCTCCGAGGTGGATGCGGGCCAGGTCGAGGGAGAGGGCGAAGGCGCGCAGCGGGTCACCGGCCAGGTAGGCGATGTACGCGGACAGTTCGCGCACCCGCAGCACCTCGGGGTGGGTCGCGCCGAGGGTGGCGGACGCCTCCGTGACGGTGCGTTCCGCGAGGGTCGCCGCCTCGTCGATGCGGCCCGCCCGCACGGCCTCGTTGACCTGGGCCAGGGGTTCGGCGAGCAGGACCGCGCCTCCTTCGCCCGCCAGTGTCCTGGGGTCGTCGCCGAGCACGGCCTCGGCCACGGCGTCGAACCCGCGGGCGGGGGTGGGCTTGGGGTCAGGATCGAGGTCGAGGACGGCCGCGGGATCGATGACCGGGGTGGGCCGGGAGACGGGGGCGGAGACGGGCAGGGGTGCGGGCTCGGCGGGCAGCGGCGCGGGGTTCGGCGCCGCCGGGCGCAGACCGGCCGCGGCCGGCGGGCCCGCGTCCATCACCGGCGGCGGCCCGAAACTCCCCGTCGGGGCCGCGGCCGTCCCGGGCGGGGTGGCCGGGGTGGGCTGCGCCGTCCCGTCGTCGCGGCCGTCGTCCGTGGGGGCAGGCTCGGGGCTCGGCACGAAGGCGGGCGCGGGCGCCGCGGTGGACCGCGCCGCGGGCACTGCCTGAGGCGGCTGCGGCGGCTCCCCCGGCTCCACCGGCTCCAGGGACGGCTGCGGCGCCGCCGGACCCCGGGACGGCTGCGGTACCTGCCGCAGTACGTGCGTCACGCTGTCCGGCTGGGATCCGGCCGGGCCCCGCGGCTCCTCGGGTTCCGGCGGCTGCGCCGCGCGGGCCCCCGGGCTCGGCTGCGCCCCGTGCCCCGGCTCCGGGGGCGTCGTGCGCAGGGGCTGGGCCGTGAACGTGCTGGAACCGTCGCCGTGGACCCGGAGGGGGACGACGTAGCCGATGCGTTCGTCGGTGACCGTGGCGAGGACGGGTCGGCCGGTGGTCAGGGCGATGCGGTGGAGGTGGTTCAGCACCGCCTGCTGGATCTCCTCGCCGGGCGCCGAGTCCACCCGCACGCCACCGACCGAGGCCCAGGCGCTGCCGCCCGCGGTGTCCACGGGCCCGGACGGGGTGACGGGCACGTGGACGGCGATCGGTGTCGCCGTGGCCGCCGCCGAGCGCACGGCGCGCTTGTGTTCCCGCTTCTTCTCGCGGCTCAGTCGGTACATGGCTCCCTCACTCGGATGCGTGCCATCCGGTCCTGCGCGTACTGTCGAGTCTCCCTGCTCGCCTGCGGTTTCCACGTCACCGCGACGTCACAGACTCGCACCAGGAACCGCTGCCCTGTGATCGGGGTAACGCTGCGAGCGCCAAGATCGTCGTGGTGACCACGGAGGGAACGGGCATGCGAACGGACATGCGGCAGGGACCGGAGATATGGATCCGCGGGCCGGTGGCCACCGGAGCGGCACCCGGGGCACCGGCGCCGGCGGGGCCGGTCGCCGCCGGGGCGCTCCCACGGGCGACGCCCAGGCGGTACTCCTGGGTGGCGACGCACGGCGGCGCGGGCACCACCACGCTCGCCGCCGTCTACGGCGGTCACGACTGCGGACGCCAGTGGCCCGGGCCGGACGCGCCGCGCTCGGTCCTGCTCGTCGCCCGCACGCACGCGGCCGGGCTGGAAGCCGTCGTCCGGGCGGTCGAGGTGTTCCGCGGCGGCGGGGCGCCGGCCGGCCTCGACCTGGACGCCGTGGTGCTCGTCGCGGACGCGCCGGGACGGCTGCCGCGCCCGCTCGCGCAGCGGGTGGGGCCGATCGAGGCCGTCGTCGACGTCCACCGCGTGCCGTGGATTGCGGCCTGGCGCCTGGGCGACCTGAGCGGCCGGCCGCCGCGCGGGACGGAGCCGCTGGCCCGCCTCACCGGCACGGTATGAGTCCACCACCGGCCGCCGGCGGCCCTACGCGGTGATGTCCTTGGCCGTGAACCGTGCCCAGGCCGCCGAGCCGAACACCCCCACGTACAGCGCCTGCAGCTCCAGGTTCTTCACCAGCCCGTCCCAGTAGACCGGTTCGCGCATGAGGTCGGCGAAGGAGAGCCAGTAGTGCGGGAAGAGGTACGGCTGGACCGCGTGCAGCTGGGGTATCTGGTCGACGATCTGAACGGTGATCAGCAGGCCCACGGTCGTCGCCATGGCGGCGATGCCGCTGTCGGTCAGCGTCGAGACGAACAGGCCGAGCGCGGCGATGCCGGTCAGGGAGACGGCGACGACGACGGCGATCAGCAGGGCGCGGCCCAGTCCGTCCGTGAAGGTGATCCGGGTGCCGGAGATCGTCGTCAGGTCGCCGAGCGGGAAGAGCAGCGCGCCCACGGCGAGGGCCGAGAGGGCGACCACGAGGGTGGCGGCCAGACAGAAGGCGATGGTCGTGGCGTACTTGGTGAGCAGCAGCCGGGTGCGGCCCGCGGGGGCGACCAGCAGATAGCGCAGGGTGCCGGCCCCGGCTTCGCCGGCGATCGCGTCGCCCGCGATCACGCCCACCGCCAGCGGCAGGAAGAACGGCAGGGTCGCGGCCAGTGCGGTGAAGACCAGGAACAGTCCGTTGTTGGTGATCTGCGCGATGAAGGCGGGTCCTCCGCCGCCTCCCCCGGCCGAGGAGCCGTTGCGCGTCTCGATCCGCACGGCCACCCCGACGAGGACGGGCACGGCGGCCAGCACGCCCAGCAGGGCGAGCGTGCGCCGGCGCCGGAAGGTGGCCGTCAGCTCGTTGCGCAGCAGGCCGAGGGTCCACAGGGGGTCCGGGTGCGCTCCGACCGCCCCGCGCACCGGTGGCCCGGTCAGGCCCGCCGCCTCAGTCCGCGACATCGAATCCCTCCCCGGTGAGTGCCACGAACGCGTCCTCCAGCGAGGCGCGTTCGACTCCGAAACCGCGGACACGGACACCTGCCGCCACCAGCGCCGCGTTCACCTCGGCCAGCTCGCCGGCCGGCGGCTCGCCGGTCACCCGGTCCTCGGTGACGACCATGTCGCCGATGCCCCGTTCCTTGAGCACTCGGGCCGCCTCCGTCCCGTCGGGCGTGGTGACCACCAGCCGGCCGCGCGCCCCGGCGGCCAGGTCGGCCACCGCCCCCTGCGTGACGAGCCGGCCCCGGGTCATCACCGCCGCGTGCGTGCACACCTGCTCGATCTCGTCGAGGAGGTGGGAGGAGAGGAAGACCGTCGTGCCGTCGGAGGCCAGCTCCCTCACCAGGGAGCGGATCTCCCGCATGCCCTGCGGGTCGAGTCCGTTGGTCGGCTCGTCCAGGACGAGCAGTCTGCGGGGCCGGAGCAGTGCGGCGGCGAGCCCGAGGCGCTGCTTCATCCCCAGGGAGTAGGTCCTGGCCTTCTTGCCTGCGGCCGCCGTCAGGCCGACCCGGTCCAGCGCGGCGGCGGTCCGGGCGCGCCGGGTGCGCGGGTCGGCGGTCGGGTCGGCCGCGTCGTAGCGCAGCAGGTTGTCCCGGCCGGAGAGGAAGCCGTACAGGGCGGGTCCTTCGATCAGCGCGCCGATGTGCGGGAGCACGGTGCGCGCGGACCGGGGCATGGGCTGCCCCAGGACCCGCGCGGTGCCGGACGTGGGCTCGATGAGCCCCATCAGCATCCGGATGGTGGTGGTCTTGCCGGAGCCGTTCGGACCGAGGAAGCCGAAGACGCTGCCCGCCGGAACGGTCAGGTCGAGACCGTCGACGGCGAGCTGCCCGCCGCGGTAGCGCTTGGTGAGGGCACGGGTGCGGATGACACTGCCGTCACCGTCACTGCCGTCACGGCCTCGCCCGCCGCCGCTCTCACGGGCGCGCCCGCCGTCCGCGTCGTCCATCGGCTCCCCCGCTCCGTCGAGTCTCCGGCGTGCTCAACGCCCGGTGTTCGCCGCCTTCACCAGGGCGTCCTTGGTGACGGCTCCGACGTAGACCTTGCCGTCGTCCGTCATCAGAGCGTTGACCAGGCGGGTGGAGAAGACCGTGCCCTTGCCGAACTTGCCGCTCACGTGGTCGCCGAGCGAGCCCAGGAAGCCGCTCAGGTCACCGCTGCCGGAGTGGCTCGCCGGGAGGCCGCCCTTGCCGCCGGTGTCGAAGGCGGCGATGGAGTTCCAGCCCTTGCCGATGACCTTCACGCCGTCCTTGCCCAGGCCCTTGTCCTGCGAGAAGTCCTTGGGCGGGGTGACGTCCTGGTGCGGGGCGCCGGGCTTGAGCCCGTGCTCGCCCGCCTTGCCGTCCTTCTCCTCGGTGATCTTCGCGCCCTTGGGCGGGGTGAAGTCGAACGTGGATGCGGCCGGCGCGGCGAAGCTGACCTGGGTGAAGCCCGCGTCGACCACGGCGGCGCCGCCGCTCGCCGGGGTCAGCGTGAACTTCAGCGGCATCCCGGTCTTGGAGTCCACCGCGATGCTGATCGCACCGACGGTGGTGCCGGAGGCGTGCTTGGGCTCTATGACCAGCTTGTAGGCGTCCCGCCCGGCGACCTGTGCGGTGCCGTCGACGGTGACCGACGTGGTGTCGTCGACCGACTTCAGGGCCTCGTCGGCGAAGTCCTTGGGCGTTGCGGGGACCTTCCGGTCCTTCCCCTCGGTGCCGTCCTGGGCGGCGGTGCCGTGGTAGACCTCGTTGGACTTGCTGTCGTAGCCCCAGATGTCCTTGCCGTTGTGGATGAGGTTGTACTCGGCGGCGCTCTCGATCAGCGAGAGCTTCTGCCGGTCCGGGCCGTCGGCGGCGACGCGCAGCGTGTGCGTGCCGGAGATCAGCCCGGTCAGCTTGGAGGTGGGGTCGGCGGACGATCCGTCGCCGCCGCCCTTGACGGCGCCGGAGGCGAGGCTGCTCTCCAGACCGCCGAGGTTCGGCAGGCCGAGGTCAGTGGTGATCTTGACCGTGCCGGACAGTCGCTCGACGTCCGACTTGGCGATCTTCTCGATCAGTTGCTGTGCGGTGATCTTCGGCAGGTGGGGGTCACCGGAGTCGGCGAGTGCCGGGACGAGCCCGATGGTCGCCGCCGCCACCCCCACCACCGCGACCGGGACGACGTAGCGCGCGGCCTTGCGGCGCACCGAGTGCCTGCCGTCGGCCTCCGCGGCGTCCCTGCTGTCGTCGGATTCGTACGGTGCCATGTGTGCCTTACCTCCGTCGTCGGCGGCGGCTGCCCGTGTGCACTTCTCCCACCCCAAGCCGCCATTCTCACCCGAATCGGTGAGGAGTGGTGTGGTCCGTGCTTCCATCTGACCAAATCGGCCGCGCGAAAGCGTCAGACCCCGGAGCCAACTCCGTGTACCTCTGCGGTATGACACACAAGGGCGGAGTCTCCACCACCCCGTAGGGGTCGGGGTGGAGACTCCGCCCTCTGGCCCAGGTGAGCGGGGCCGGGCCGGTGGTGGCCGGTAGCCGCTGTCCGGTGTCGCCTGGAGGTGCGGGCCCGGCTAGCCGGCCCGGTGCACGACCGCGTCGCACAGCTGGAGCAGCCCCGCCTTCGCGTCGCACTCGCGCAGCGGCGCCAGTGCGGCCCGCGCCTCCTCCGCGTACCGGACGGTGTCGCGGCGCGCCTGTTCCAGAGCCGGATGCGCGCGCAGCGCCGCCAGCGCCTCGGCATGCCGCGCGTCGTCGCTCAGGTCGGAGTCGAGCAGTTCGCACAGGGCGATGTCCTCGGCCAGCCCCAGCCGCGCCGCGCGCTCGCGCAGCCGCAGCACCGGGAGTGTCGCGACGCCCTCGCGCAGGTCGGTGCCCGGTGTCTTGCCGGACTCGTGGGAGTCGGAGGCGATGTCCAGGACGTCGTCCGCCAGCTGGAAGGCGACGCCGAGCCGCTCCCCGTACTGCGTGAGCACGTCGACGACGGTCTCGTCGGCCCCGGACATCATCGCGCCGAACCGGCAGGACACGGCCACCAGGGAACCCGTCTTGCCGCCCAGTACGTCCAGGTAGTGCTCGACGGGGTCCCTGCCGTCCTGCGGGCCCGCCGTCTCCAGGATCTGCCCGGTGACCAGCCGTTCGAACGCCAGGGCCTGCACCCGGACGGCCTCCGGTCCGAGGTCGGCGAGGATCTGCGAGGCCCGGGCGAAGAGGAAGTCGCCGGTGAGCACCGCCACCGAGTTGCCCCAGCGGGTGTTCGCACTGGCCACTCCGCGCCGCACGGCGGCCTCGTCCATGACGTCGTCGTGGTAGAGCGTGGCCAGGTGGGTCAGCTCCACGACGACGGCCGACGGCACGATCCCCGGCGCGTACGGGTCACCGAACTGGGCCGCGAGCATCACGAGCAGCGGACGGAACCGCTTCCCGCCGGCCTTGACGAGGTGCTGAGCGGCCTCCGTGATGAACGGGACCTCGCTCTTGGTGGCTTCGAGCAGCCCTTCCTCGACAGCCGCCAACCCGGCCTGGACATCGGCTTCGAGAGCCTGGTCCCGCACGCTCAGCCCGAACGGCCCGACGACGGTCACGAGGGGTCTCCTGTCTGCTGGTGTCTGCTGGCGTTACACGGTTTGTCGATAGGTCGCTGCCATCACTCAAGTCAGCGTATCCGGTCACGTTTCGATCACCGATAGCGCCCACCGATACAGGCCAGGTGGTATCGGATCACGACCGATATGTTTTCGATCACCACATATGAACAGATATTTATCGACTCCCTCCTCCCTACCCGCCCCCCTCCCTGCCCTCACTCCTCCCCGGAACCCGCCCTCGCCTATACATACGTACGAACAGGGCCACGACCTCACCAAGCGTGACGACCGTCACCCTTCCACTCGTCACGTCACGACCCGCCCCGCATCCTTGTTCCCGATTCCCCCTCGCCTCCGCTTCACCCCCGCCATCGTGAGTCCGATTTACCCCTATTGATATTCCAATTCCCCTTGGCCGCAAATGCTCCTCGGCGGATTATTCCGTGACTTGAGTCACGCTCACACCGCCGCCCCGTCACCCCCCGGACAGCCCCAGCTCCCCTTCCCCCGCAAGCCAGTTGACCCTTGGCAACTGCAAAGGATCAAGCACCCGAAACGCCCCAGAACAAGGTCAACTAGGGCGATGTGTGAATCAGGTACTTGTTCGGGACATGTGCTCTCGCATACGTTCCCGGCCAGTCGGGCGGACCGCCGAATCCTGCCACCGCCCGATATCCATCGACCGAACCACTCATGGCAGGAGCGGGGGACCCAGGTAAGTCGCCGGGCCGGAGCGCCGTACGTCGTCCTACGTCGTACGCCGCGCCGGAACGGCTCGGGGTGAAGCCGCGCCCTATGGGGCGCGGCCGGGCACCTCCCCGCCCGAACCCGACAGCTCACCTCGCAGGCGACGGAGAGGAATCCGCCATGCACGCAAACGGTCAGCGCCGTTCCCGCACCGCTCGCCTCGTCCGCACCCTCGCCGTCTCCGGCACGGGTGCCGCCGTCCTCGCCCTGCCCCTGATCGGCGCCGCCAGCGCCTCCGCGGCCACCACCACGACGGCCACGACCACCGCCACGGCGGCGAGCACCGTCGCCTACCCGAACACCCTGGACGGCTGGATCCGCGAGTCGCTCGCGATCATGGGCCAGAAGGGCATCCCCGGCACGTACAACGGCATCTACCGCAACGTGATGCGCGAGTCGTCCGGCAACCCGATGGCCATCAACAACTGGGACTCCAACGCCGCCGCGGGCATCCCGTCCAAGGGCCTGCTCCAGGTCATCCAGCCGACCTTCAACGCCTACCACGTGTCGGGCACCTCGTTCGACATCTACAACCCGGTCTCCAACATCACGGCCGCCTGCAACTACGCAGCAGCGCGCTACGGCTCCATCGACAACGTCTACAGCGCGTACTGAGCCGACCGGGTCAGGTGAACAGTCGCTCGAGGACGACGGCCACGCCGTCGTCCTCGTTCGACGTGGTGACCTCGTCGGCGACCGCCTTCAGCTCCGGATGGGCGTCGGCCATCGCCACCCCACGGGCGGCCCACCGGAACATGGGGATGTCGTTCGGCATGTCCCCGAAGGCGAGGGTGCCCTCGGGCCCCAGCCCCAGACGCCCGGCGGCCAGCGCGAGACCGGTCGCCTTGGTGATGCCGCGGGGCTGCAGTTCCACGGTCCCCGGGCCCGACATGGTGACCGTGGCGAGGGAACCGACCACACCGCGGGCCGCCTCCGCAAGCTCGTCGTCGGACAGGCCGGGATGGCGCAGCAGCACCTTGCTGATGGGCGTGCGCCACAGGTCGTCGCGCCGCCCCACCCGCCGGGCGGGCAGGGTCGGGTGCGGCATGCGGTACCCGGGCTCGATGAGCGTGAGCCCGTCCACTCCGTCCTGGTCGACCGCCGCGTACACCTCGCCCACCTCGGCCTCGATCTTGCCGAGCGCCGTCTCGGCCGTCTCCCGGTCCAGCGTCACCGACCACAGCAGGCGGTCCGCCCCGGCGTCGTAGAGCTGCGCGCCCTGGCCGCAGACCGCGAGCCCCGTGCACCCCAGGTCCTTGAGCAGCGACCGCACCCTCGGCGCCGGCCGGCCGGTCACGACGAGGTGCCGTGCGCCCGCCGCCGTCACCCGCGCGAGCGCGGCGAGGGAACGCTCGGACAGGGTGTCGTCGCCGCGCAGCAGCGTTCCGTCCAGGTCGGTGGCGATGAGGGCGGGGGCGGGGCGAACGGGCATGATCAGAGAATACGGATCATCCGCCACGCGGGTGACGCACGGGAACGGGGCCACGTGCCCGGTGGACCGCGCCCGTGCGGCGGCGGTGCCGAGCCGGTGCCGGGCGGTGGTGCCGGGCCGATCCGGGTGGTGATACCCGGTGTCGGTGCCGGGTCGGTGCCGGGTGGTGAGGCCGGGTGCGCTGAGGCGCAATTGCCGCCCCGGCAAGCCCAATCCGGACATTGTGGACTCTTTATCCCCTGCCCAAGACGGCACCTCTTCCGTAACGTGTGGCGCGACCACATGACCGTGTGGCCCGGCCGCCGCCTGCGCCCCACGGAACGCACGGCAGACGAAAGAGAGGCAGAACCCGATGCCCCCCTTCGAGGTCCCCGAGGGCGACCCCTTCGGTCCGCACAACCTTCCCTACGGTGTCTTCTCCCGCGCGGGATCGCAGGAACGGACCGTCGGCGTCCGGCTCGGCGACCACGTCCTCGACGCGGGCGCGGCGGCACTGGCGCTCGGCTCCCCCTACGCCGCCCTGCTGGCGCGACCCACCCTGAGCCCGCTGCTCGCCGCGGGCCGCACCGCCTGGTCGGACGTACGGCGCGCGCTGACGGCGTGGGTGACCGTGCCCGCCCACCAGGAGACGGTGGCACAGTTCCTGCACCCCCTGTCCTCGGTCACCCTCCACCTGCCCTTCGAGGTCGCGGACTACGTCGACTTCTACGCGTCCGAGAACCACGCGCGCAACGTCGGCCAGATCTTCCGCCCCGACGCCGGGGACTCGCTGACCCCCAACTGGAAGCATCTGCCGATCGGTTACCACGGCCGCTCCGGCACGGTGGTCGTGTCGGGCACGGACGTCGTACGCCCCTCGGGACAGCGCAAGGCGCCCGCCGACCCCGCCCCCGTCTTCGGGCCCTCCGTCCGGCTGGACATCGAGGCCGAGGTCGGTTTCGTGGTGGGCGTGCCCTCGCGGCTCGGACAGCCGGTGGCCCTCGCGGACTTCCGCGAGCACGTCTTCGGGCTCTGCCTGCTCAACGACTGGTCGGCACGGGACATCCAGGCCTGGGAGTACGTTCCGCTCGGACCCTTCCTCGGCAAGTCGTTCGCCACGTCGGTGTCGGCGTGGATCACTCCGCTGGACGCCCTGGAGGACGCGCGGCTGGCCCCGCCGCACCGCACGCACCAGCTGCTGCCGTACCTGGACGACACCGGGGAGGAGCCCGGCGGCTATGACCTGCGGATCTCCATCGCGATCAACGGCCACGTCGTGTCCGAACCGCCCTTCTCCACCATGTACTGGACGGCCGCCCAGCAACTGGCCCAGATGACCGTCAACGGTGCCTCGCTGCGCACCGGCGACCTGTACGGGTCGGGCACGGTGAGCGGACCGGAGCCCGCCCAGCGCGGCTCGCTCCTGGAACTCACGTGGAACGGCCGTGAACCGCTCGAACTCCCGGACGGCAAGCGTGCGTTCCTGGAGGACGGGGACGTGGTGACGCTGTCGGCGTGGGCCCCGGGCGCGGACGGGACCCGGGTGGGGCTGGGAGAGGTGACGGGGCGGATCGTGGCGGGGTGACGCCGTAGTCGTCATCACGGATGCCGTGCGGGTCGGTTGCCGCCGGACCATGACTCGTGGGGCCCGTCCCCGTCATACTGGATAGGCCCGCGCTGCGCGCGCACCACGCCCGCACGGTCCGCACGGCACCACCGCGCACCACTCGCCCGTACGACCGCGGCTCGACTCCCGGCACCACCGCATCGCATGCCGCACAGCACGCCCCGCACCGCATCCCGCTCCACCGCACCGCACCGCACGCCCCACCGCACGACCCGACATCCGCCCACCTCCGATCAGGACCGGAGACCGTGGCATGACCGTCTGCCTGCTCCTGCTGAGCGCCGTCGCTCTGACGGCCGCCGTGCCGGTTCCCCGCGCTCTGACCCGGGCGGAGTGGCCCGAGCGGGAACCCGTGGTCGCACTGTGGGTCTGGCAGTGCCTGGTGGCCACCGTCCTGCTGTGCTGCCTGGCCGCCCTGGTGCTGGGCGCGGCGGCCGTCTTCCACACCGTGCGCGACCGGGTGTTCGCTCCCGCACCGCCCGCGGTGACCGCCGCGTACGACCTGTCGGTCGCGCCGGCCTGGGCCGCCGCCCTCACTCTGCTGCTGGCGTGCGGCGCCGCCTGGACCACCGCGATGCTCGGTCGCGAACTGGCCGAGGCCCGCCGCCGCCGTGGCCTGGCCCGCGCGCACCTGCGGGAGCGGGCCCCGGACCTGCCCGCGGGACTTCCCCTCGCGCGCGGGCCGATGCTGGTGCTGGAGGACGAGTACCCCGACGCCTGGTGGATGCCCGGCCACCCGCCCCAGCTCGTCGTCACCACCGGCGCGCTGCGGCGTCTGACGGGCCACCAGCTCGACGCCGTGCTCGCCCACGAACGCGGGCACGCCCGCGCGCACCACGACTGGCTGCTGCACCTGTCGACGGCGCTGGCGACCGGCTTCCCGCGTCTCCCGCTCTTCGCGCACTTCTGCGACCAGACCCATCGCCTGGTCGAACTGGCCGCCGACGACACCGCGTCCCGCCGCCACGGCCACCTCACCACCGCTCTCGCCCTGATCGAACTCAACCAGCACCGCGGGGTCCTCTCCTGTGCCTCCAGCCACCGTCTGCTCGGTGAGCGGGTGGACCGCCTCCTGGAGCCCCCGCCTCGGCTTGACCGCAGGCGCAGAGCGCTGACCACGACCGTGGCGGCCCTGGTGCCCTTGCTTCCGCTGCTGATCACGTTCGCGCCGGGGCTGACGGCACTGGGCTGACGCGGCGCACCCGCAGGCCCCGGCCGACAGCGAAGGTTTCCACCGGCATCGGCTCCGCCACCGACGGCACCCTCGTACGCGCCCTGCGACGCGTCGGCGTCGCTCCGGGCAAGGCCGTCGACAAGCCGCCGTGCCCGCCCTGGCCAGGCACTCCGCGAACCGACCCCAACGGGGACGTCCGCAACGCCGCGGCCCTGGCGCTGACGCGGCACGCCTCGCCGGCCCCCGCCCGTGCGGCCACGGCCACGGCCACGGCCACGGCCACGGCGAACGCTGACGCGGATGTCAGGGCGTACGCCTCACGCGCGCGGTGAACACGCGGCGTGCGGCCGCTCTCGGCCCTCCCGTCCCCTGTGCCCAGCCGTCTATATCCAGTCGTCGTCCGGCTCGGGCTCGGGCACGGACTCGGCGCCCGCTTCCGGTTCGTGTCCCGCACCGGGGGCCGTGCCTGGGCGGTCGCCGGCCGGGGCCGCCAGTGACTCCAGGACCCCGACCACGCCCTCCCCGTACGTCGCGAGCTTCTTCTCACCGACCCCGCCCACCGTGCCGAGCTGGGCGACCGAGTCCGGCCAGACCGTGACGATCTCGCGGAGCGTGGCGTCGTGGAAGATGACGTACGCGGGGACGCCCTGCTCGCGGGCCTGCTCGGCGCGCCAGGCGCGCAGGGCCTCGAAGGCGGGCAGCAGGTGCTCGGGCAGCTCGGCCACGGCGGCCTTGCCCTTGCTCCGCCCGGAGGAGGACGAGGCCGACCGCGAGGTGGCCGGCCGCTTCGGTTCCTTGCGCAGCGGCACCTCGCGCTCGGCGCGCAGCACCGCGCCGCTCGCGTCGGTCAGCACCAGCGTGCCGTACTCGCCCTCGACCGCCAGCAGGCCCTGCGCCAGCAACTGCCGTACGACGCCGCGCCATTCTCCCTCGGACAGCTCCGTGCCGATACCGAAGACGGAGAGCTGGTCGTGGTCGAACTGGATCACCTTGCCGGTGCGCTTGCCCAGCAGGATGTCGATGATCTGCACGGCGCCGAACTTCTGCCCGCGCTCGCGCTGGAGCCGGACGACCGTGGACAGCACCTTCTGGGCGGCGACCGTGCCGTCCCAGGTCTCCGGCGGGGTCAGGCAGGTGTCGCAGTTGCCGCAGCCGGACGGGTCGGGGTCCTGGCCGAAGTAGGCGAGGAGCTGTCCGCGGCGGCAGGTGGCCGTCTCGCACAGGGCGAGCATCGAGTCCAGGTGGGCGGCGGCCCGGCGGCGGAAGGCCTCGTCGCCCTCGCCGGACTGGATCAGCTTGCGCTGCTGGATGACGTCGTTGAGGCCGTAGGCCATCCAGGCCGTGGACGGCAGGCCGTCGCGACCCGCGCGGCCGGTCTCCTGGTAGTAGCCCTCGACAGACTTGGGCAGGTCGAGGTGGGCGACGAACCGGACGTCCGGCTTGTCGATGCCCATGCCGAAGGCGATGGTCGCGACGACGACCAGGCCCTCCTCGCGCAGGAAGCGCGACTGGTGCGCGGCGCGCGTGCCCGCGTCCAGGCCCGCGTGGTACGGCACCGCCTGGATGCCGTTGGCCGACAGGAACTCGGCGGTCTTCTCCACCGAGTTGCGCGAGAGGCAGTACACGATGCCCGCGTCGCCCGCGTGCTCCGCGCGCAGGAAGGCCAGCAGCTGCTTCTTGGGGTCGGCCTTGGGGACGATCCGGTACTGGATGTTGGGCCGGTCGAAACTGGCCTCGAAGTGCCGGGCGTGCGGCATGTTCAGCCGCGCGGTGATCTCCTGGTGCGTGGTGCGGGTGGCGGTCGCCGTGAGGGCGATGCGGGGCACGTCCGGCCAGCGCTCGCCCAGCAGCGACAGGGCCAGGTAGTCGGGGCGGAAGTCGTGGCCCCACTGCGAGACGCAGTGCGCCTCGTCGATGGCGAAGACGGAGATCTTGCCACGCGAGAGCAGGTCGAGCGTGGCGTCCAGGCGCAGCCGCTCCGGCGCCAGGTAGAGCAGGTCCAGCTCGCCGGCCAGGAACTCCGCCTCGACCACTCGCCGCTCGTCGAAGTCCTGCGTGGAGTTGACGAAGCCGGCGCGCACACCGAGGGCGCGCAGGGCGTCCACCTGGTCCTGCATGAGGGCGATCAGCGGCGAGACCACGATGCCCGTACCGGGTCTGACCAGGGCCGGAATCTGGTAGCACAGGGACTTGCCGCCACCGGTGGGCATGAGCACGACCGCGTCGCCGCCGGTCACCACGTGCTCGACGACCGCTTCCTGCTCGCCCCGGAAGGCCTCGTACCCGAAGACCCGGCGCAGCGTGGCCAGCGCCTCGCTGTCCGTCACTGCCATCTCTGTGACACCGCCTGTCCCGTCCATCGTCTCGTCCCCCGTACGTCGTCCCTCGACCACTCCCTCCACGATAGGGGGCGCCGCCGACAGCGCTGGAGTTGTCCACAGGCCGGCCCCCGCAGCGCCAGGTCAACGACACGAGACTCGTTCACACGTACGCAGGAGACCTGCCCGTTTCCGGCCGATAGTCTGAATGCACCGGCGAGACTCCGTCCCATGGGAGCACTGATGAGCGTCGCACCGAGCGCGTCCGAGCCCACCTGGCCGACTCCGCCGGAAGGCGGCTGGACCGCCGACGACCTGGACCACCTCCCGAATCTGCCTCCGCATACGGAACTGATCGACGGGAGCCTGGTCTTCGTGAGTCCGCAAACCGCTTTTCATGAGCGCGCTGTCGACTTCTTCAAGTGGCAGTTGCAGTCTCTGGCGCCGACGGACTTCGAAGTGTTCCGCGAATTCACCATCGACATCGACCGCCAGAACAGGCCTGAGCCTGACGTGGTCGTCGTACGGGGAGACGTGGTGGAGGAAGAGCCGGAACAGACCCGGTTCCCCGCGGAGGCCGTCCTCCTGGCCGTCGAGGTCGTCTCCGAGGACTCGGTCTCCCGGGACCGCGAGACGAAACCCCTCAAATACTCCCGGGCCAAGATCCCTCACTACTGGAGGATCGAGAACGAGAACGGCCGCGCCGTGGTGCACGCTTTCGAGCTGGAGCCCACGACCGGTTCCTATACCAGCGTCGGCATCTTCCGGGAGCGGATGAAGGTGGACGCCCCGTTCTCCGTGGACCTCGACCTGACCGGGATCAGAACGCGCCACGGAGGAAACCGGTAGCCCTCCCCCGCGCAGCCGAGCGGCCCGGCCCCCGCACAGGGGAGCCGGGCCGCTTCGTCGTGCCGCGCGGCGGGGATTCAGCGCACGAACACCCCCGCCTGGTTCGCCAGGTCGAGGAAGTACTGGGGGGCCACGCCCAGTACCACCGTGACGGCCACGCCGACGCCGATCGCGGTCATCGTCAGGGGTGACGGCACCGCGACCGTCGGGCCCTCCGGGCGCGGCTCGCTGAAGAACATGAGCACGATCACGCGGATGTAGAAGAACGCCGCGACCGCGGACGAGATCACACCGATCACGACCAGCGGTGCCGCGCCGCCCTCCGCCGCCGCCTTGAACACGGCGAACTTCCCGGCGAAGCCCGAGGTCAGCGGGATGCCCGCGAAGGCCAGCAGGAAGACCGCGAACACCGCCGCCACCAGCGGGGAGCGCCGGCCGAGCCCGGCCCACTTGGACAGGTGCGTCGCCTCGCCGCCCGCGTCGCGCACCAGGGTGACCACGGCGAACGCGCCGATCGTCACGAAGGAGTACGCGGCCAGGTAGAACAGGACGGAGGAGACGCCGTCCTTCGAGGTGGCGATGACACCTGCGAGGATGAAGCCCGCGTGGGCGATCGACGAGTACGCCAGCAGCCGCTTGATGTCGGTCTGGGTGATCGCGACGATCGCACCGCCGAGCATCGTGATGATCGCCACGCCCCACATGACCGGCCGCCAGTCCCAGCGCATCCCGGGCAGCACGACGTACAGCAGCCGCAGCAGCGCGCCGAAGGCGGCCACCTTGGTCGCCGCCGCCATGAATCCGGTGACCGGGGTCGGCGCCCCCTGGTAGACGTCCGGGGTCCACATGTGGAACGGCACGGCGCCCACCTTGAACAGCAGCCCCATCACCACCATCGCGGCGCCGATCAGCAGCAGCGCGTCGTTGCCCATGGTGTTGGCCAGCGCCGGGTCGACGCTGGGCACGTTGCCCTCGACGACCCGCGCGATCGTCGTGTACGACACCGAGCCCGCGTACCCGTACAGCAGGGCGATGCCGAACAGGGTGAACGCGGAGGCGAACGCGCCGAGCAGGAAGTACTTGACCGCGGCCTCCTGCGACATGAGCCGCTTGCGGCGGGCCAGGGCGCACAGCAGGTACAGCGGAAGGGAGAAGACCTCCAGGGCCACGAACAGGGTCAGCAGGTCGTTCGCCGAGGGGAAGACGAGCATGCCGGCGACGGCGAACAGGAGCAGCGGGAAGACCTCCGTGGTGGTGAATCCGGCCTTCACCGCGGCCTTCTCGCTGTCGCTGCCCGGCACGGACGACGCCTGCGCGGCGAAGGAGTCGACGCGGTTGCCGTGCGCCTCCGGGTCCAGGCGCCGCTCGGCGAAGGTGAACAGGCCGACCAGCGCGGACAGCAGGATCGTGCCTTGCAGGAAGAGGGACGGGCCGTCGACGGCGATGGCGCCCATCGCCGCGATGTGCGCCTTGGTGGTGCCGTAGCCGCCCGCCGCCAGGGCGACGACCGCGGCGAAGGCGGCGCACAGGGCGACGACGGACACGAACACCTGCGCGTAGTAACGGGATCTGCGCGGGACGAAGGCCTCGACCAGCACCCCGACGATCGCCGCGCCGACCACGATGAGGGTGGGCGACAACTGCCCGTATTCGATCTTCGGCGCGCCGATCTTGGCGATCGGGTCGGCCGCGGTTGTCCACAGGCTGTGGACGGCTGCTGCGCTCACTTGGCGGCCTCCACCTCGGGCTTGGGGTCGGTCTTGTGTACGTCGGACATGGTCTGCTTGACCGCCGGGTTGACGATGTTCGTCACGGGCTTCGGGTAGACGCCCAGGAAGACCAGCAGCACGATCAGCGGGGCCACGACCACCAGCTCGCGCACCCTGAGGTCCGGCATCGCGGAGACCTCCCGCTTCACCGGGCCGGTCATCGTCCGCTGGTAGAGGACGAGGGTGTACAGCGCGGCGAGCACGATGCCCAAGGTGGCGACGATGCCGATGGCCGGGTAGCGCGTGAACGTGCCGACCAGGACCAGGAACTCACTGACGAAGGGCGCGAGCCCCGGCAGGGAGAGGGTCGCCAGGCCGCCGATCAGGAAGGTGCCGGCGAGCACGGGAGCGACCTTCTGCACCCCGCCGTAGTCGGCGATGAGCCGCGAGCCGCGACGGGAGATCAGGAATCCGGCGACCAGCAGCAGCGCGGCCGTGGAGAGACCGTGGTTGACCATGTAGAGCGTCGCGCCGGACTGGCCCTGGCTGGTCATCGCGAAGATGCCCATGATGATGAAGCCGAAGTGCGAGATCGACGCGTAGGCGATCAGGCGCTTGATGTCCCGCTGACCGACCGCCAGCAGCGCTCCGTAGAGGATGCTGATCACGGCCAGGACGAGGATGACGGGCGTCGCCCACCTGCTCGCCCCCGGGAACAGCTGGAGGCAGAAGCGCAGCATCGCAAAGGTGCCCACCTTGTCGACGACCGCCGTGATGAGGACGGCGACCGGGGCGGTGGCCTCCCCCATCGCGTTGGGCAGCCAGGTGTGCAGCGGCCACAGCGGCGCCTTCACCGCGAAGGCGAAGAAGAAGCCGAGGAACAGCCAGCGTTCGGTGCTGGTGGCCATGTGCAGGGAACCGTTGGCGCGGGCCTCGGCGATCTCGGTGAGGGAGAAGTTCCCGGCGACGACGTACAGGCCGATCACCGCGGCGAGCATGATCAGGCCGCCGACCAGGTTGTAGAGGAGGAACTTCACCGCCGCGTACGACCGCTGCGTGGAGGCCGCTTCCTCTCCGTGCTCGTGGGCACGGTCCCCGAAGCCGCCGATGAGGAAGTACATCGGGATCAGCATCGCTTCGAAGAAGATGTAGAAGAGGAAGACGTCCGTGGCCTCGAAGGAGATGATCACCATCGCCTCGACGGCCAGGATCAGGGCGAAGAATCCCTGGGTGGGCCGCCAGCGGCGGCTGCCGGTCTCCAGGGGGTCGGCGTCGTGCCAGCCCGCGAGGACCACGAACGGGATCAGCAGCGCGGTCAGCGCGACGAGCGCCACACCGATGCCGTCCACGCCCAGTTCGTAGCGGACCCCGAAGGCCGCGATCCAGGAGTGGGACTCGGTGAGCTGGTAGCGGGCACCGTCCGGGTCGAAACGGACCAGGGTGGTGATCGCGAGCGCGAGCGTGCCGAGGGAGACGGCGAGCGCGAGCCACTTGGCGGCCGCGCGCCGGGAGGCCGGTACGGCGGCCGTGGCGACGGCCCCGACGGCCGGGAGCACCGCCGTCGCTGTCAGCAGAGGAAAGGACATCGGTATCAGACCGCCCTCATCAGCAGGGTCGCGGCGACCAGGAGTGCCGCGCCGCCGAACATCGAGACCGCGTAGGAACGCGCGAAGCCGTTCTGCAGCCGGCGCATCCGCCCGGACAGGCCGCCGACCGAGGCCGCCGTGCCGTTGACGACACCGTCGACCAGGCTGTGGTCGACGTACACCAGGGACCGGGTGAGGTGCTCGCCGCCACGGACGAGGACGACGTGGTTGAAGTCGTCCTGAAGCAGGTCGCGCCGGGCGGCCCGGGTGAGCAGCGACCCGCGCGGGGCGACGGCCGGGACCGGCTTGCGGCCGTACTGCGCCCAGGCGATGGCGACACCGATCACCAGGCAGACCATGGTGGCGCCGGTGACGACCGCGGCGCTGACCGGCGAGTCGCCCTCGCTGTGCCCGGTGACCGGCTCCAGCCAGTGCAGGAAGCGGTCGCCGATGCTGAAGAACGCACCGCCGAAGACCGACCCGACGGCCAGCACGATCATGGGGATGGTCATGGTCCCGGGCGACTCGTGCGGGTGCGCTTCCCCCCTCGCGGCAGCGACATGACCAGACGCGGCAGCGCCGCGCTCCTCGGCCGCCGGTTCCGCGCTGGGCTCGGCGGGCGAGGCCGTGGGCCGGTCGCGCCAGCGCTCCTCGCCGAAGAACGTCATCAGCATCACGCGGGTCATGTAGTACGCCGTGATGGCCGCGCCCAGCAGGGCCGCGCCGCCGAGGATCCAGCCCTCGGTGCCGCCCTTGGCGAAGGCCGCCTCGATGATCTTGTCCTTGGAGAAGAAGCCGGACAGGCCCGGGAAGCCGATGATCGCCAGGTAGCCGAGCCCGAAGGTGATGAAGGTGACCGGCATGTACTTCCTGAGGCCGCCGTACTTGCGCATGTCGACCTCGTCGTTCATGCCGTGCATGACGGAGCCGGCGCCGAGGAACAGTCCGGCCTTGAAGAAGCCGTGCGTCACCAGGTGCATGATCGCGAAGACGTAGCCGATGGGGCCGAGCCCCGCGGCCAGCACCATGTAGCCGATCTGCGACATGGTCGAGCCGGCCAGCGCCTTCTTGATGTCGTCCTTCGCGCAACCGACGATCGCACCGAACAGCAGCGTGACCGCGCCGACGACGGTGACGGCGAGCTGCGCGTCGGGCGCCGCGTTGAAGATCGCGCCCGAGCGGACGATGAGGTAGACACCCGCGGTCACCATCGTGGCGGCGTGGATGAGGGCGGAGACCGGGGTCGGGCCCTCCATCGCGTCACCGAGCCAGGACTGCAGCGGCACCTGGGCGGACTTGCCGCAGGCGGCGAGCAGCAGCATCAGGCCGATCGCGGTGAGCTTGCCCTGTGAGGTGTCCCCCACGTGGCCGAAGACCGGGCCGAAGGCGAAGGTGCCGAACGTCGTGAACATCAGCATGATCGCGATCGACAGACCCATGTCGCCGACCCGGTTGACCAGGAAGGCCTTCTTGGCGGCGGTCGCCGCGCTGGGCTTGTGCTGCCAGAAGCCGATCAGCAGGTAGGAGGCGAGACCGACGCCCTCCCAGCCGACGTACAGCAGCAGGTAGTTGTCGGCGAGGACGAGCAGCAGCATCGCCGCGAGGAACAGGTTGAGGTAGCCGAAGAAGCGGCGGCGCCGCTCGTCGTGCTCCATGTACCCGATCGAGTACAGGTGGATGAGCGAGCCGACCCCGGTGATCAGCAGGACGAACGTCATCGACAGCTGGTCGAGCCGGAAGGTGACGTCCGCCTGGAAGCCGGCCACCGGAACCCAGCTGAACAGGTGCTGGGTCACCGTGCGGTGGTCGGCGCCCTTGCCGAGGAGGTCGGCGAAGAGGGCCAGGCCGATCACGAAGGAGGCGGCAGCGAGCAGGGTGCCGATCCAGTGGCCGACGGCGTCCAGGCGCCGGCCGCCGACCAGGAGGACGGCCGCTCCGAGCAGGGGCGCCGCGATGAGCAGCGCGATCAGGTTCTCCACGATTCTTCCGACCCCTTACAGCTTCATCAGGCTGGCGTCGTCGACCGAGGCCGAGTGGCGGGAACGGAACAGCGACACGATGATCGCGAGCCCCACCACGACCTCCGCCGCGGCGACGACCATCGTGAAGAAGGCGATGATCTGGCCGTCGAGGTTGCCGTGCATCCGGGAGAAGGCGACGAACGCGAGGTTGCACGCGTTCAGCATCAGCTCGATGCACATGAAGACCACGATGGCGTTGCGCCGGATGAGGACGCCGGTGGCGCCGATCGTGAACAACAGGGCGGCGAGGTACAGGTAGTTGACGGGGTTCACTTCGACGCCTCCTCGGGCCGCTTGCGGCTCGCCGGGTCGATCCCGGTGCGCTCCAGACGCTCCTCGGCGCGCCGCTCCAGGGCCTTGAGGTCGTTCAGCGCCTCGGCCGACACGTCGCGGACCTGGCCGCGCTCACGCAGTGTCCTGCTGACCGTCAGCTCGGAGGGCGTGCCGTCGGGCAGCAGGCCCGCGACGTCCACGGCGTTGTGCCGGGCGTAGACGCCGGGGGCGGGCAGCGGCGGTACGTGCTTTCCTTCGCGCACGCGCTGTTCGGACAGCTCGCGCTGGGTCTTCGCCCGTTCGGTGCGCTCGCGGTGGGTGAGCACCATGGCGCCGACCGTGGCCGTGATGAGCAGGGCGCCGGTGAGTTCGAACGCGTACACGTACCGGGTGAAGATGAGGGCCGCCAGGCCCTCCACGTTGCCGCCCGCGTTGGCCTTGCCGGCGCCGGCGAAGTCCTTCAGGGAGGCGTTGGCGATCCCCGCGAAGAGCAGGACGCCGAAGCCGAGGCCACACAGAAGGGCCAGCCAGCGCTGGCCCTTGATGGTCTCCTTCAGGGAGTCCGCTGCGGTCACGCCGACCAGCATCACCACGAACAGGAACAGCATCATGATCGCGCCGGTGTAGACGACGATCTGCACGATCCCCAGGAAGTAGGCGCCGTTGGCGAGGTAGAACACCGCCAGGACGATCATGGTGCCTGCCAGGCACAGGGCGCTGTGCACGGCCTTCTTCATGAAGACGGTGCCCAGCGCGCCGACCACCGCGAAGGTGCCCAGCACCCAGAACTGGAAGGCCTCCCCGGTGGAGGTGGTGTAGGCGGCGAGCTGCTGGCTCATGCCTCCACCTCCTCGTCCGCCGCCTTCTCCCCCTTGGAGACGGCCGCCTGGCGCACCGTGCCCGGCGCGGCCTCGGTCACCAGGCCCCTGTAGTAGTCCTGTTCGTCGGTGCCGGGGTAGATGGCGTGCGGTGTGTCGACCATGCCCTCTTCGAGGCCGGCGAGCAGCTGCTCCTTGGTGTAGATGAGGTTCGCGCGGCTGGAGTCGGCCAGTTCGAACTCGTTGGTCATCGTCAGCGCGCGCGTGGGGCACGCCTCGATGCACAGCCCGCACAGGATGCAGCGGGCGTAGTTGATCTGGTAGACGCGGCCGTAGCGCTCGCCCGGGGAGTAGCGCTCCTCGTCGGTGTTGTCGGCGCCTTCCACGTAGATGGCGTCCGCGGGGCAGGCCCATGCGCACAGCTCGCAGCCGACGCACTTCTCCAGGCCGTCCGGATGGCGGTTGAGCTGGTGCCGTCCGTGGAAACGCGGAGCGGTGGTCTTCTTCTGCTCCGGGTACTGCTCGGTCAGCCGCTTCTTGAACATGGCCTTGAAGGTCACGCCGAAGCCGGCCACGGGGTTCTGGAAACCGGGCTTGGTCTCCTTGGGTTCCTCAGCCATCGGACGCCTCCTTTCCATCCAGAGATCCGTCACTGACAGTGTCCGCCCCACCACTGACAATCAGCTCGCGCTCGCGGTGCGGACGGCGCCGCGGCACCGGGGGCAGCTCCTGTCCCGGCAGCGGGGGCACGGGGAATCCGCCGGCCATCGGGTCGAACCCGGCCGCCCCGGCGGCGGGCGGCTGCTCGGCCTCCTTGGCCTTCTCGCGGAACATGTCGGCGACGAAGGACAGGACCAGCAGGGCCAGGACGCCGCCGCCGACGTAGAGCGCGATGTCGGCGAAGTCGTAGTGCTCGTTCCTGAGGGTCCGCACGGTCGCGACGAGCATCAGCCAGACCACGGAGACCGGGATGAGGACCTTCCAGCCGAGCTTCATCAGCTGGTCGTAGCGCACTCGTGGGAGCGTGCCGCGCAGCCAGATGAAGAAGAACAGCAGCAGCTGCACCTTGATCACGAACCAGAGCAGCGGCCACCAGCCGTGGTTGGCACCCTCCCAGAAGGTGCTGATCGGCCACGGGGCCCGCCAGCCGCCCAGGAACAGGGTGGTGGAGACGGCCGAGACCGTCACCATGTTCACGTACTCGGCGAGCATGAACATCGCGAACTTGATCGACGAGTACTCGGTGTTGAAGCCGCCGACCAGGTCGCCCTCGGACTCCGGCATGTCGAAGGGGGCGCGGTTGGTCTCGCCGACCATGGTGACGATGTAGAGCACGAAGGAGACCGGCAGCAGCAGGATGTACCAGCGGTCGTGCTGCTGCTCGACGATGGTCGACGTCGACATCGAGCCGGAGTACAGGAACACCGAGGCGAACGCGGCACCCATCGCGATCTCGTAGGAGATCATCTGTGCGCACGAGCGCAGGCCGCCGAGCAGCGGGTACGTCGAACCGGAGCTCCAGCCCGCCAGGACGATGCCGTAGATGCCGACCGAGGCGACCGCCAGGATGTACAGCATGGCGATCGGCAGGTCGGTCAGCTGCATCGCGGTGCGGTGACCGAAGATCGAGATCTCGTTGCCGGCCGGCCCGAAGGGGATCACGGCGATCGCCATGAACGCCGGGATGGCCGCGACGATCGGCGCCAGGACGTAGACCACCTTGTCCGCGCGCTTGACGACGAGGTCTTCCTTGAGCATCAGCTTCACGCCGTCGGCGAGCGACTGGAGCATGCCCCAGGGGCCGTGCCGGTTGGGGCCGATGCGCAGCTGCATCCAGGCGACGACCTTGCGCTCCCAGACGATGGAGAACAGCACGGTCACCATCAGGAAGGCGAAGCAGAACACCGCCTTGACGACGACGAGCCACCACGGGTCGGTGCCGAACATCGAGAGGTTCTCTGCGGCGAGGGACGGGCTCATGCCTCCACCTCCTCAAGGGCCTCGGCCGCACGGGTCGCCGGGCCGATACGGACGAGGGAGCCGGGCCGCGCCCCGGTGTCGGACGTGACGCCGGCGCCGACGGAGTTCAGCGGCAGCCACACCACCCGGTCGGGCATCTCGGTGACCTCCAGAGGGAGTTCGACGGCTCCGGCCGAGCCGGTCACGGCGAGCACGTCGCCGTCGGCGACGCCCGCCTCGGCGGCCGTGGCGGCCGACACGCGCGCGCGTGCGGCGTGCCGGGTCCCGGCGAGCGCCTCGTCGCCCTCCTGGAGCACACCGTGGTCGAGCAGCAGCCGGTGTCCGGCGAGCACGGCCTCTCCGGCGGCGGGCCGGGGCAGCACGCCCCCGCTCTCCAGCGGTTCGGCGGCGCGCGGGCCGGTCCAGGCGCCGAGCCGGTCCAGCTCCGCGTGCGCGGACCGCAGGTCCGGCAGGCCCAGGTGGACGTCCATGGCGTCGGCCAGCATCTGCAGCACCCGCAGGTCGGTCGGGGCCAGGCGGCGGGTCATCTGCTCGGGCTTGAGCGCGGCCTCGAAGAAGCGCACCCTGCCCTCCCAGTTCAGGAAGCTGCCGGCCTTCTCGGCGACGGCGGCGACGGGCAGGACCACGTCGGCGTGCTCGGTGACCTCGCCGGGCCGCAGCTCCAGCGACACCAGGAAGCCGACCTCCGCCAGGGCCGCACGCGCGCGTGCCGGGTCGGGCAGGTCGGCGACCTCCACCCCGGCGACCAGCAGCGCCTGGAGTTCTCCGCCCGCGGCGGCCTCGACGATCTGGTCGGTGTCGCGGCCGTAGCGGTGCGGGAGGCCGGCGACGCCCCACACGGCGGCGACCTCCTCCCGCGCGCGCGGGTCGGTGGCCGGGCGGCCGCCCGGCAGCAGCGACGGCAGTGCTCCCGCCTCGATCGCGCCGCGCTCCCCTGCCCGGCGCGGGATCCACACCAGGCGGGCACCGGTCGCGGTCGCGGCCCGTACGGCGGCGGTGAGGCCGCCCGCGACGGAGGCGAGCCGCTCACCGACGGCGATCACCGCGCCCTCGGCGCGCAGCGCCTCGGCGGCGCGGCTGCCGTTGTCCTCCAGTCCGACCCCGCTCGCCAGCGCGTCCAGCCACTCGGTCTCGGTGCCGGGCGCGGCCGGAAGCAGGGTGCCGCCCGCCTTGTCGAGGCCGCGGGTGGCGTGGGTGGCCAGCGCGAACACCTGCTGCCCGTGCCCCCGCCAGGCCTTGCGCAGCCTCAGGAAGACGCCGGGCGCCTCCTCCTCGGACTCGAACCCGGCGAGCAGGACGGCGGGCGCCTTCTCCAGGTCGGTGTACGTGACGCCCGTGCCGTCGACGTCCCGGCCGCGTCCGGCGACGCGGGCGGCCAGGAAGTCGGCCTCCTCACCGCTGTGCACGCGCGCGCGGAAGTCGATGTCGTTGGTGTCGAGGGCGACGCGCGCGAACTTGCTGTACGCGTAGGCGTCCTCGACGGTGAGCCGGCCGCCGGTGAGGACGCCGGTGCGGCCGCGCGAGGCGAGCAGGCCCTGGGCGGCGATCTCCAGTGCCTCGGGCCAGGACGCCGGGACCAGTTCGCCCTCGGGGTTGCGCACCAGCGGCGTCGTCAGCCGGTCCTTCAGCTGCGCGTAGCGGAACGCGAAGCGGCCCTTGTCGCAGATCCACTCCTCGTTGACCTCGGGGTCGTTGGCGGCCAGCCGCCTCATGACCTTGCCGCGCCGGTGGTCGGTGCGGGTCGCGCAGCCGCCCGCGCAGTGCTCGCAGACCGTCGGCGAGGAGACGAGGTCGAAGGGGCGGGAGCGGAACCGGTAGGCCGCCGAGGTGAGCGCGCCGACCGGGCAGATCTGGATGGTGTTGCCGGAGAAGTACGACTCGAAGGGGTCGCCCTCGCCGGTGCCGACCTGCTGGAGCGCGCCCCGCTCGATCAGCTCGATCATCGGGTCGCCGGCGATCTGGTTGGAGAAGCGGGTGCAGCGGGCGCACAGCACGCACCGCTCGCGGTCCAGCAGCACCTGTGAGGAGATCGCGACCGGCTTCTCGTACGTCCGCTTCTTCCCCTCGAAGCGGGACTCGGCATTGCCGTGCGACATGGCCTGGTTCTGCAGCGGGCACTCGCCGCCCTTGTCGCAGACCGGGCAGTCCAGCGGGTGGTTGATGAGCAGCAGCTCCATCACGCCGTGCTGGGCCTTCTCCGCGACCGGCGAGGTCAGCTGGGTCTTCACCACCATGCCGTCGGTGCAGGTGATCGTGCAGGACGCCATGGGCTTGCGCTGGCCCTCGACCTCGACGATGCACTGGCGACAGGCGCCGGCCGGGGCGAGCAGCGGGTGGTCGCAGAACCGGGGGATCTCGATGCCGAGCTGCTCGGCGGCCCGGATGACCAGGGTGCCCTTGGGCACGCTGATCTCGATGCCGTCGATCGTCAGCGTCACGAGGTCGTCCGGCGGGGGTGCCGCCGCGCCGCCCGAGGAAGGGGCGTTGGTGGTCACGGTCATGCGTGCACCTCCGTGTGCTGGTCCGCCCAGGCCGTCGACCTGGCCGGGTCGAAGGGGCAGCCGCGGCCCGTGATGTGCTCCTCGTACTCCTCGCGGAAGTACTTCAGGGAGGAGAAGATCGGCGAGGCCGCGCCGTCGCCGAGGGCGCAGAAGGACTTGCCGTTGATGTTGTCGGCGATGTCGTTCAGCTTGTCCAGGTCGGCCATGGCGCCCTTGCCGGCCTCGATGTCCCGCAGCAGCTGCACGAGCCAGTACGTCCCCTCGCGGCAGGGTGTGCACTTGCCGCAGGACTCGTGGGCGTAGAACTCGGTCCACCGGGTCACGGCCCGCACCACGCACGTCGTCTCGTCGAAGCACTGCAGGGCCTTGGTGCCGAGCATGGAACCGGCGGCGCCCACGCCCTCGTAGTCGAGGGGGACGTCGAGGTGTTCGTCGGTGAACATCGGGGTGGAGGAGCCGCCCGGGGTCCAGAACTTCAGCCGGTGCCCGGGGCGCATGCCGCCGCTCATGTCGAGGAGCTGACGCAGTGTGATGCCGAGCGGGGCCTCGTACTGGCCGGGGCTCGCGACGTGGCCGCTGAGCGAGTAGAGCGTGAAGCCGGGGGACTTCTCGCTGCCCATCGACCTGAACCATTCCTTGCCGTTCTGCAGGATGGCGGGAACCGACGCGATCGATTCGACGTTGTTCACCACAGTCGGGCACGCGTAGAGGCCCGCGACGGCAGGGAAGGGGGGACGGAGCCGCGGTTGGCCGCGGCGGCCTTCGAGCGAGTCCAGCAGCGCGGTCTCCTCACCGCAGATGTACGCGCCGGCGCCCGCGTGCACGGTGATGTCGAGATCGAGCCCGCTGCCCAGGATGTTCGTACCCAGGTAGCCCGCCGCGTAGGCCTCGCGCACGGCCGAGTGCAACCGCCGCAGCACCGGTACGACTTCACCACGCAGGTAGATGAAGGCATGCGACGACCTGATGGCATAGCACGCGATCACGATGCCCTCGACGAGGCTGTGCGGGTTCGCGAAGAGGAGCGGGATGTCCTTGCAGGTTCCCGGCTCCGATTCGTCGGCGTTGACAACTAGATAGTGTGGTTTCCCATCACCCTGGGGAATGAACTGCCACTTCATCCCCGTCGGGAACCCCGCGCCGCCGCGACCGCGCAGACCGGAGTCCTTGACGTACGCGATCACGTCGTCCGGCGACATGGCGAGTGCTTTGCGGAGTCCCTCGTACCCCTCGTGCCTTCGGTAGACGTCCAGGGTCCAGGACCGGTCCTCGTCCCAGAAGGCCGACAGCACGGGTGCGAGCAGCTTCTCGGGACTGGACTCGTTGAGTTCGGTTGCCACGCTCATCACTCCCCCTCCTTCGCGGCGGGCCCCGCGGGGTGCGACGGATCCGAGGCCGATGTCTCCTGCGGCGCGTCGTGGGAGCTGAGGTGCTCCGTCGGCGACGGCTGGTGGACGGCGGTGTCCCGCACGGTGTCCTGCGGGCCGCCCTCGCGGGGATGGACCACGCGCGCGGGTGCGGCCTCTCCTCTGGCCAGGCGGAGGCCCACCAGCGAAGCGGGTCCTGCACTGCCGCCGGCGTCGGCGGCACCCTCCCGCTCGTCGGGGAAGCCCGCCAGGATGCGGGCGGTCTCCTTGAAGGTGCACATCGGCGCACCGCGCGTGGGCGTCACCGGCCGTCCCGCGCGCAGGTCGTCGACCAGGCGGCGCACGCTCGCGGGGCTCTGGTTGTCGAAGAACTCCCAGTTGACCATCACGACCGGGGCGAAGTCGCAGGCCGCGTTGCACTCGATGTGCTCCAGGGTGACCTTGCCGTCGTCGGTGGTCTCGCCGTTGCCGACGCCCAGGTGCTCCTGGAGCGCCTCGAAGATCGCGTCGCCGCCCATCACCGCGCACAGGGTGTTGGTGCAGACCCCCACCTGGTAGTCGCCGGACGGCTTGCGCCGGTACATGGTGTAGAAGGTGGCGACCGCGGTGACCTCGGCCGTGGTCAGGCCGAGGACGTCCGCGCAGAACTGCATCCCGGTGCGCGTGACGTGCCCCTCCTGCGACTGCACGAGGTGCAGCAGCGGCAGCAGCGCGGAGCGCGAGTCGGGGTAGCGGGCGATGACCTCGCGCGCGTCGGCCTCCAGCCGGGCGCGGACGTCGTCCGGGTAGCCGGGAGCGGGCAGTTCGGGCATGCCCAGGCTGACGCCCCGCTCCGAAGAAGAGGTGGTCACCGGTCGACGCCTCCCATCACGGGGTCGATGGACGCGACGGCGACGATCACGTCGGCGACCTGGCCGCCCTCGCACATCGCCGCCATGGCCTGCAGGTTGGTGAAGGACGGGTCGCGGAAGTGGACCCGGTAGGGGCGGGTGCCGCCGTCGGACACGGCGTGCACCCCGAGTTCGCCCTTGGGGGACTCGACCGCCGCGTACGCCTGCCCCGGCGGCACCCGGAAGCCCTCGGTGACCAGCTTGAAGTGGTGGATCAGGGCTTCCATGGAGGTGCCCATGATCTTCTTGATGTGGTCGAGGGAGTTGCCGAGGCCGTCCGGTCCCAGGGCGAGCTGGGCGGGCCAGGCGATCTTCTTGTCGCCGACCATCACCGGACCGGGCTGCAGCCGGTCCAGGCACTGCTCGACGATCCTGAGCGACTGGCGCATCTCCTCCAGGCGGATCAGGAAGCGGCCGTAGGCGTCGCAGGTGTCGGCGGTCGGGATCTCGAAGTCGTACGTCTCGTAGTCGCAGTACGGCTGGGTCTTGCGCAGGTCGTGCGGCAGGCCGGTGGCGCGCAGGATCGGGCCGGTGGCGCCCAGGGCCATGCAGCCGGCCAGGTCGAGGTAGCCGACGTCCTGCATGCGGGCCTTGAAGATGGGGTTCCCGGTGGCGAGCTTGTCGTACTCCGGGAGGTTCCTCTTCATCTTCTTGACGAACTCGCGGATCTGGTCGACCGCGCCGGGTGGCAGGTCCTGGGCGAGTCCGCCGGGCCGGATGTAGGCGTGGTTCATCCTGAGGCCCGTGACCAGCTCGTAGATGTCGAGGATCAGTTCCCGGTCGCGGAAGCCGTAGATCATGATCGTGGTGGCGCCCAGCTCCATGCCGCCGGTGGCGATGCACACCAGGTGGGAGGAGAGCCGGTTCAGCTCCATCAGGAGCACGCGGATGATCTTGGCGCGGTCGGTGATCTGGTCCTCGATGCCGAGGAGTTTCTCGACGGCGAGGCAGTAGGCGGTCTCGTTGAAGAAGGACGTCAGGTAGTCCATGCGCGTGACGAAGGTGGTGCCCTGCGTCCACGTGCGGAACTCGAGGTTCTTCTCGATGCCGGTGTGCAGGTAGCCGATGCCGCAGCGGGCCTCGGTGACCGTCTCGCCCTCGATCTCCAGGATGAGGCGCAGCACTCCGTGGGTGGAGGGGTGCTGGGGGCCCATGTTGACGACGATGCGCTCGTCGTCGGCGCGGGCCGCGGACTGGACGACCTCGTCCCAGTCGCCGCCGGTGACCGTGTAGACGGTGCCCTCGGTGGTCTCGCGGGGGGTCGCCGAGGACGGGGTGTGCGTGCTCATGAGTACGACCTCCGCTGGTCCGGAGCCGGGATCTGGGCGCCCTTGTACTCGACGGGAATGCCGCCGAGGGGGTAGTCCTTGCGCTGCGGGTGGCCCTGCCAGTCGTCCGGCATCATGATCCGCGTCAGAGCGGGGTGACCGTCGAAGACGATGCCGAAGAAGTCGTAGGTCTCGCGCTCGTGCCAGTCGTTCGTCGGGTAGACGGGGACCAGCGACGGGATGTGCCGGTCGCTGTCGGGGGCGCTGACCTCCAGGCGGATCAGCCGGTTGTGGGTGATCGAGCGCAGGTGGTAGACGGCGTGCAGCTCGCGGCCCTTGTCGTGCGGGTAGTGGACCCCGCTGACGCCCGTGCACAGTTCGAAGCGCAGGGCGGGGTCGTCGCGCAGGGTGCGGGCGACCCGGAGCAGGTGCTCGCGCTCGATGTGGAAGGTCAGCTCGCCGCGGTCGACGACCGTCTTCTCGATGGCGTTGCCGGGGAGCAGGCCCTGTTCCTCCAGGGCGCCCTCCAGTTCGTCGGCGACCTCGTCGAACCAGCCGCCGTAGGGCCGGCTCGCCGGGCCGGGGAGCCGCACCGAGCGGACCAGACCGCCGTAGCCGGAGGTGTCGCCGCCGTTGTTCGCGCCGAACATGCCGCGCTGGACGCGGATCTCCTCACCGCCCTGGCCGCGCCGGCCCGGGAGGTTCTGGGCGGCGAGGTCCTTCTCGGGGTTGACGCCGTTCGCGGAGCCGTTCGCGCCGCCCGCGCCGTGGGTGCCGTTCGCGTCGCTCACCGCAGCAGCCCCTTCATCTCGATCGTGGGCAGGGCCTTGAGCGCCGCCTCCTCCGCCTCGCGGGCCGCTTCCTCGGCGTTGACGCCGAGCTTGGTGGACTGGATCTTCTGGTGGAGCTTGAGGATCGCGTCCATCAGCATCTCGGGGCGGGGCGGGCAGCCGGGCAGGTAGATGTCCACGGGGACGATGTGGTCGACGCCCTGGACGATCGCGTAGTTGTTGAACATGCCGCCCGAGGAGGCGCAGACGCCCATGGAGATCACCCACTTGGGGTTGGGCATCTGGTCGTAGACCTGCCTCAGGACCGGCGCCATCTTCTGGCTGACCCGGCCGGCCACGATCATCAGATCCGCCTGCCGGGGCGAACCGCGGAACACTTCCATGCCGAAGCGGGCCAGGTCGTATCGGCCCGCGCCGGTGGTCATCATCTCGATCGCGCAGCAGGCGAGGCCGAAGGTGGCCGGGAAGACGGACGCCTTGCGCACCCAGCCCGCGGCCTGCTCCACGGTGGTCAGCAGGAAGCCGCTCGGCAGCTTTTCTTCGAGTCCCATGTCTTATAAGGCCCCTCAGTCCCATTCCAGGCCGCCGCGCCGCCATACGTACGCGTACGCGACGAAGACGGTGAGCACGAAGAGCAGCATCTCCACGAGCCCGAAAACACCCAGGGCGTCGAAGGTGACGGCCCAGGGGTAGAGGAAGACGATCTCGATGTCGAAGACGATGAAGAGCATCGCCGTCAGGTAGTACTTGATGGGGAAGCGCCCGCCGCCGGCCGGCGTGGGAGTGGGCTCGATGCCGCACTCGTACGCCTCGAGCTTGGCGCGGTTGTACCGCTTCGGCCCGATCAGCGTGGCCATGACCACGGAGAAGATCGCAAAGCCTGCCCCGAGGGCTCCCAGTACGAGGATGGGCGCATACGCGTTCACCGCTCCTCGCTCCTCTCAGTCGGCACTGACTGCTGGCGGTCGTTGGGTTCACAACTGCCTCGTCTGTCCCACGAGCCCCGCTCGTCCCGGCGAAGATCGGGAACATGTGAAGCAGGTCACAAGCCCAACTGCAGGGCATCCTATGCCCGACACTCTGTGATCTGCGACACGGGGTATTGCACCAGCTTTGTGATCTCCACCACCTGACGAAGGATCATCAAGCCGGATGAGCGGTGATCTTCGCACGCGAAGCACCTGAGTGATCACCACTGGTTACATTTTACCTCGTATTTGCAGGTCGGAGGGGGTCTGCACTATCAGATGACCGGCGTCCCGCGCAAAGTGGCGGCCAGCGTCAAGACCTTGATATAGGGCTGCTTTTCACACATCAGAGGGACCGCGGAACGGAAAGTGGACGCGCTTCCGCGCGTTCACCCGTTCACAAGCGACGCGTGTGGCTCCCGGGATCGCTGTGGCTGCTGTGGCCTCTGGGGCGTTCGGGACTTCCGTGCACCGATCGGACAAGTCGACGCTCCCCCTCCCCTGAGGCGGGCGCGCGGACGCGGGAGGGCACGGTGACCGTTCCGTGACCTCCGCCACATCGATGAGAGGCTCATGAGAACCGGGCTTGGCCAACGGTCCCAACCGATGGTAGGTGCGGGGCAATTCGGGCGTAACAGCGAAAGACCATGATCACAGGCATGATCATCTGTGCCCGCAATGTCCGTTACGGCGTCAATAAGGGACGACACGCCCGGCGTTCGCACCCCCGGCTGAGCGAATGTGGCGCAGACCACGTTTCTTGAAGATATGGAGGAGCCCCTGATACCGGTTGTTCCCATGTCCCACACCGCTCACATACGCAGCCACCGGAAGCCCCGCCGTAGCGCGTCGACCATCGCGATGCGGGCCGGAGTTGCCGGTGGCGTCCTCGGCACCCTGGCAGTGGCCGGTGCGTCCGCCTCCACGGCGAGCGCCGCCGAGCCGGTCACCCAGACCCTCGAACTGCCCACGCTCACCGCCGACCTGGCCAACCAGGTCGCCCAGTCCGCGGACGCCACGCAGCAGACCGCCGCGAACTACCAGCTCCAGGCCGAGCGTGACGCGGCCTCCGCGACCGCCGCGAAGCAGGCCAAGTCGGACCTCGCCGAGGCCAAGAAGAAGGCCGAGGCCGCGAAGAAGAAGGCCGCCGAGGAGGCCGCCGCCCGCAAGGCCGCCGCCGAGCAGGCCTCGCGCAGCGCCGCCCGCACCACGCTCGCCACCCAGGCGAGCACGGGATCCGGCAGCGGTTCCGGCAGCAGCAGCGCCGACGTGTCCGTCAGCACGTCCACGGGGACCGGTTCGGTCGCCTCCGTCATCTCGTTCGTCAAGGCGCAGGTCGGCAAGGCGTACATCCCCGGCGCCACCGGCCCGTCCGCCTACGACTGCTCGGGCCTCGTGCAGACCGCCTTCAAGCAGGTGGGCGTCAGCCTGCCGCGCGTCTCCCAGGACCAGTCGACCGTCGGCACCCAGGTGTCCCTGTCCAACCTGCAGCCGGGCGACATCCTCTACTGGGGCGGCAGCGGCAGCGCGTACCACGTGGCCGTGTACGTCGGTGGCGGTATGTTCGTCGGCGCGCAGAACTCCTCCACGGGCGTCGTGGAGAGGCCTCTGTCGTACGACCCGCCCACCGGGGCCGTCCGGGTGCTCTGAGCCCCGTACAGCGCCGTAGAGGGGGAAGGGCCGCAGCCGCTCGGGGGCAGCGGCCCTTCCGTCGTTTCCCGTTCGCCCGATTCGCCCCCGATGTGCCCACCGGCGCCCCCGGGACATGACTGAGGCCGGCTCAGGAAGAGCCGGCCTCACGGTCATCCCCGCGGCTGTCTCACGCCTTCGGCGCCACCTTGCTCAGGCCGTTGATGATGCGGTCCATCGCGTCCCCGCCGGTGGGGTCGGTGAGGTTGGCGAGGAGCTTGAGGGTGAACTTCATCAGCAGCGGGTGCGTGAGGCCGCGCTGGGCGGCGATCTGCATGACCTTCGGGTTGCCGATGAGCTTCACGAAGGCACGGCCCAGCGTGTAGTAGCCGCCGTAGGTGTCCTTCAGGACGCGCGGATAGCGCTGGAGGGCCAGTTCGCGCTGGGCGGGCGTGGCGCGGGAGTGCGCCTGGACGATGACGTCGGCGGCGAGCGCGCCGGACTCCATGGCGTAGGCGATGCCTTCACCGTTGAAGGGGTTCACCAGGCCGCCGGCGTCGCCGACGAGCAGCAGGCCGCGCGTGTAGTGGGGCTGACGGTTGAAGGCCATCGGCAGCGCGGCGCCGCGGATGGGTCCCGTCATGTTCTCCGGGGTGTAGCCCCAGTCCTCGGGCATCGAGGCGCACCAGGCCTTCAGGATCTCCCGCCAGTCCAGCTCCTTGAAGGCGGCCGAGGTGTTCAGCACGCCGAGGCCCACGTTGGACGTGCCGTCGCCCATGCCGAAGACCCAGCCGTAGCCGGGCAGCAGGCGGTCCTGCGGGCCGCGCCGGTCCCACAGCTCCAGCCACGACTCCAGGTAGTCGTCGTCGTGGCGCGGCGAGGTGAAGTACGTGCGCACGGCGACGCCCATCGGGCGGTCCTCACGGCGGTGCAGGCCCATCGCCAGGGAGAGCCGGGTGGAGTTGCCGTCGGCGGCGACGACGAGCGGCGCGTGGAAGGTGACCTCCCGCTTCTCCTCGCCGAGCTTGGCCTTCACGCCGGTGATGCGGCCGGTGCGGTCGTCCACGACGGGACCGGAGACGTTGCAGCGCTCGTACAGCCGCGCGCCCGCCTTCTGGGCCTGCCGGGCGAGCTGCTCGTCGAAGTCGTCGCGCTTGCGGACGAGTCCGTAGTCGGGGAAGGAGGCCAGGTCGGGCCAGTCGAGCTGGAGCCGGACGCCGCCGCCGATGATCCGCAGGCCCTTGTTGCGCAGCCAGCCCGCTTCCTCCGAGATGTCGATGCCCATGGCGACGAGCTGCTTGACGGCGCGCGGGGTCAGACCGTCGCCGCACACCTTCTCGCGCGGGAACTCGGTCTTCTCCAGCAGGAGGACGTCGAGACCGGCCCGGGCGAGGTGGTACGCGGTGGTGGAACCGGCCGGTCCCGCACCCACGACGATCACATCGGCGCTGCTCCCGGAGAGGGGGTCGGAGAGGGGCTCAGTCTCGACGGTCACGGCGGGATCTCCCCAAGTTCGAAATCTGCGTGCCGACCGGCACTGGACATGGGCAGTCTATTCAGCGGCACTGATCACCCGGCTGAAGGGCTGCCCTGTGAACCGAGTTCCGCCCGTCGTACGGCTGCGCGTCCCCACCGACGAGGACGCCGTCGCCTGGCACCGCCTCTTCGACGACCCGGACGTCATGGAGTACCACGGCGGCCGTTCCGCGGAGCTGTCCGTCTACGAGGAGCTGACCGCCCGCCAGCGCCGGCACGACGCCGAACGCGGCTTCTGCTTCTGGACGATGCTCGACGAGTCCGGCCGGGCCATCGGCTTCACCGGCGCCCAGCCGTGGCCCGGCGAGTGGGGCCCGGTGGGCGAGATCGAGATCGGCTGGCGCCTCGGCCGGGAGTACTGGGGGCGGGGTTACGTGACGGCGGCGGCCCGGATGACCCTGGAGCGGCTGCGTGCGGCCGGTCTGCCGGGCGTGGTCGCGATGGTCGACCGGCGCAACACGCGCTCCATAGCGGTGACCCGGCGTCTGGGCATGCACCACGCGGAGACCTTCGTGACACCGGACCAGGAGCGGATCGGCCACTGCTACCGGCTCTCGCTCGGCCCGGAGAGTGACAGTCACCCCGTGTAATCAAATGCCACGGAAAGACACAGAGAGCTTCCGGGTGGTGTTCCGGGCGGCTACCCTGCCGGTACCGCTGGGGGGTGACGTCCGTGTACCCGAGGCCCAAGACACCGGAAGTGCGCGTTCCGCGCCTGGTCGGCCTGATGGCCGTGGACGCGCGCGAGACCGCCCGGGCGCGGGGCCTGCTGCTCGACGCGCCCGACCGGCCCGACTTCCACCTCACCGTCGTCGACCACGTCGTACGCCAGTACCCGCGGCCCGGCGCCGAGGTGCCGCGCGACTCCCTGGTGTACGTGTGGTTCGACTTCGGGCCGGGCGAGGGCGGCGGGGGCGTCCGTGAGCCGCGTGTGCCGGGGCCGCCCCCGGGCGGCCTGCGCCGCGAACTCGACGAGCCGGGCCGGCCGGGCGGTGAGCCCGGCGAGCCCTGCGCCGTCGTCGGCCCCCGCTGACCGGCCGGCCCTCAGGCCTTGAAGCCCCGGTGCAGGGTGACGATCCCACCGGTGAGGTTGCGCCAGGCCACCTTCGACCAGCCGGCCTCGCGCAGCCGTCCGGCCAGCGCCGGCTGGTCGGGCCAGGCCCGGATGGACTCCGCGAGGTAGACGTACGCGTCCGGGCTGGAGGAGACCGCGCGGGCCACGGGCGGCAGCGCCCGCATCAGGTACTCCGTGTAGACGGTACGGAAGGGCGCCCACGTCGGGTGCGAGAACTCGCAGATCACCACGCGTCCGCCGGGCCGCGTCACCCGGTGCATCTCGCGCAGCGCCGCGTCGAAGTCCTGCACGTTGCGCAGCCCGAAGGAGATGGTGACCGCGTCGAAGGTGTCGTCCTTGAACGGCAGCCGGGTCGCGTCGCCCGCGGTGAACGGCAGCCAGCCGTGCCGCTGCTTGCCCACCTGGAGCATGCCGATCGAGAAGTCGCAGGGCACGACGTAGGCCCCGGCGCGGGTGAACGGCAGCGAGGAGGTGGCCGTGCCGGCGGCGAGGTCGAGGACCTTCTGCGCCGGGCGCGCGTCGACCGCTCTGGCGACCTCCTTGCGCCAGCGCCGGTCCTGTCCGAGGGACAGGACGTCGTTGGTCAGGTCGTACCGTTCCGCCACGTCGTCGAACATCGAGGCGACTTCGTGCGGCTGCTTCTCCAGGGATGCGCGGGTCACCCCGTCATTGTTGCAGCCGCCCGCCCGGGACCCGCAGCTCGCCCCGCGCCGCCGCCCCACGAACCGGGCGAAGGCCTCGTGCGCGACGGCGAAGCGGCCTCCGGCCGGGTTCTCGCTGTCGCAGGGCGATGTGGGCGGTGAGGTCCGCGTGCTCGACGCACTCGGCTCCGGTGTCGCCGCGCAGACAAGTACGGTCAACCGCCGCAATCGTGTTCATGCCCGCCGGTGGACGAGCCGTCCGCCCACCACGGTCGCCAGGCAGCTCCCGTCCGCCGCGAGGACGGCGAAGTCCGCGCGGGCGCCCGGGGCGAGGGCCGGGGCGCCGGGGCCGACCAGGACGCCGGAGCGCTGCACGGCGGTCCGCACCGGCGGGCGGTCGAACGGTCCGGCCACCGACGTCACCCCGCGTGCCAGCATCCGCTGGAGCCCGCGCCGGGCACTCGCGCCCCAGCGGGTGTCGGACATGCCGTCCGGGCCGACGGGCAGCGGCTGCGTGCCCAGCTCGCCGGCCTCGCGCGGGTCGGGCCAGTACAGGGTCTCCAGCAGGCGTACGGCGTCCGGTTCGTACCGGCCGGGGACGAGGGTCCCGGCCCACTCGCGGAGGCGGGCGCCCGCGCCGAGCGCGGCGCGCAGCTCCTCGTACGGGCCGAGGCCCACGATCCGGTCGCCCTCGACCGCGACCGAGCGGTCCGGGTCCGCCAGCGGGCGGTGGATCGTCAGCATGGGACTCGGCGGTTCGTCCGGGCGGCTCAGTTGGAGGCGAGCAGCTTCAGTTCCGGGTGCGCGGTGCCGCCGTCGAGCGCCGTGGAGGAGATGTGGGACATCACGCGGTCGTCGACGGGGTCGTTCGCCGGGTCGTCGTGCACGACGATGTGCTCGTACGTCGTGGAGCGCTGTGCCGGGACGCGGCCCGCCCTGCGGATCAGCTCGATGATCTCCATGCGGTTGGAGCGGTGCTTGGCACCGGCGGAGGAGACGACGTTCTCCTCCAGCATGATCGAGCCGAGGTCGTCGGCGCCGTAGTGCAGGGTGAGCTGGCCGACCTCCTTGCCGGTGGTCAGCCAGGAGCCCTGGATGTGCATGACGTTGTCCAGGAAGAGACGGGCGATCGCGATCATCCGCAGGTACTCGAAGAGCGTGGCCTGCGTGCGGCCCTTCAGGTGGTTGTTCTCCGGCTGGTAGGTGTACGGGATGAAGGCGCGGAAGCCGCCGGTGCGGTCCTGGACGTCGCGGATCATCCGCAGGTGCTCGATGCGCTCGGCGTTGGTCTCGCCGGTGCCCATCAGCATGGTGGAGGTGGACTCCACGCCCAGCCGGTGCGCGGTCTCCATGATCTCCAGCCAGCGCTCGCCGGACTCCTTCAGCGGTGCGATGGCCTTGCGGGGCCGCTCGGGCAGGAGTTCGGCGCCGGCGCCGGCGAAGGAGTCGAGACCGGCCGCGTGGATGCGGGTGATGGCCTCCTCGACGGAGACCTTGGAGATCCGGGCCATGTGCTCGACCTCGGAGGCCCCCAGGCTGTGGATGACGAGCTGCGGGAACGCCTTCTTGATGGCCGAGAAGTGCTTCTCGTAGTACTCCACGCCGTAGTCCGGGTGGTGGCCGCCCTGGAACATGATCTGGGTGCCGCCGAGCTCGACGGTCTCCGCGCAGCGGCGCAGGATGTCGTCCAGGTCGCGGGTCCAGCCCTTGGCGGTGTCCTTGGGGGCCGCGTAGAAGGCGCAGAACTTGCACGCCGTGACGCACACGTTCGTGTAGTTGATGTTGCGCTCGATGATGTACGTCGCGATGTGCTCGGTGCCGGCGTACTTGCGGCGGCGTACGGCGTCGGCGGCGGCGCCCAGCGCGTGCAGCGGCGCGTGCCGGTACAGGTCGAGCGCTTCCTCGTAGGAGATCCGTCCGCCCGCGGCGGCACGGTCGAGGACGGACTGAAGGTCGGCCTTCTCGGTCACCGGCGTCCCTTTCGCAGAGGGTTCGTAGGGATTGGACGGACCGAAACAGCCTACGCCAGTGCTGATCGCGGGCCGACGCCAGGCCGTCGGCCCCGGCCGGGACACGCGCTCCGAGCGGGCCCTGCGGTTGCCCGCCTTCGGTCCGTCCGAGGTGGGCCGGAGCGCGGCGGCACCGCCGGGACACAGGGGCGGGGCGGGTGCCGGTGTCCGCCCCGCCCCCGTACGCGGGCCTCAGGACCGCAGGAGGTCCACTTTCACGTCCGCCGCAAAGCCCGTGGTCGGGCCGACGCGACGGGCGAACTCCGTGACCGCCTCCAGCTGCGGGGCGCCGAAGCTGAAGTCGAGGGTGGTGAAGTACTTCTCCAGCACCTTCTCGTCGAAGGCCTCCCAGCGGGCCGCCTGCTCGGCGACCTTGCCGACCTCCTCCAGGGAGAGGTTGCGCGAGGACAGGAAGGCCTCGTGCACCTTGCGGGTGATGACGGGCTCCCGCTCCAGGTAGTCGCGGCGCGCCGCCCAGACGGCGAAGACGAACGGCAGGCCCGTCCACTCCTTCCACAGCTGCCCGAGGTCGTGCACGTCGAGGCCGTAGCGCGGGCCGTCGTGCAGGTTGGCGCGCAGGGCCGCGTCGCCGATGAGCACCGCCGCGTCCGCCTCCTGCATCATCAGGCTGAGGTCGGGCGGGCAGGTGTAGTAGTCCGGCGTCACCCCGTACCGCTCGGCGAGCAGCAGCTGGGCGAGGCGGACGGAGGTGCGGGAGGTCGACCCGAGGGCGACCCGGGCGCCGTCGAGCCGGTCCAGCGGGACCTGCGAGACGATCACGCACGACATCACCGGGCCGTCGCAGCCGACGGCGATGTCGGGGAAGGCGACCAGGTCGTCCGCGTTCTTGAGGAACTCGACGAGGGTCACGGGGCCGATGTCGAGATCTCCCCGCACGAGCTGCTCGCTGAGCTTTTCCGGGGTGTCCTTGGTCAGCTCGAAGTCGAGGAGCGTGCCGGTTCTCGCGAGCCCCCAGTAGAGGGGCAGGCAGTTGAGGAACTGGATGTGGCCGACGCGCGGCCGGATGCGAGAATTGTCCACATCGCGAGACTAGACCCCGGCCCGCCGGTTTCCGCCGCCGCCCCCGCCGACGCCCTGCCGGCCGCCGGAACGCCGGGGTCCGGACCTCCCGCTCACCCGTTCGGCCGCCTGGATGTCCGGCTTCTCCCGACCTGTTGCGTCAACCTCTCACCAGAGCCTTCAAACATCCGGGTGACGTGATCTTGGCCCCTATTGCGTTCCGGTGCCTGCATGCTAGGCTCACCAGCAAGTTGCAGTTTTGGTTTCCCTTGCAGTACAGAGCCTGCGGAGCATGTAACCGCGGGCTCTGGTCGTTTTCAGACGTATGCAGTTGTGCGGCGATCTCGTTTTCACATTTGCAGGTTCTGGAGCAGGGCGACCCTTTGAGCCCAAGGAGGGCTTATGGCTACCGGAACCGTGAAGTGGTTCAACGCCGAAAAGGGCTTTGGCTTCATTGCCCAGGAAGGCGGAGGCCCCGACGTCTTCGTCCACTACTCCGCGATCAACGCGACCGGTTTCCGCTCTCTCGAAGAGAACCAGCAGGTGTCCTTCGACGTCACCCAGGGCCCGAAGGGCCCGCAGGCGGAGAACGTCACCCCGGTCTGAGCGTCCGCGCGCAGTAACCGTTCTGATTGAAGTACCCAAGGAGCCCCGCGCCTTCCGGCGACGGGGCTCCTGCCTTTTCCGCCGCCGCTTCCGGTCCGCTCGGGCGGCATCCGTTCCGGTTGGGTCGGCACCCGCTCCCTCCCCCGCCCTGGTCCGGACCCCGGCGGGAGGCGGAGCGGGTTGCCGCCCGGGCCCTGCAAAGATCGTCGTACAGGAGCAAGGTCCAGTCAATCCTGGGGATTTGTGCGCATGCCCAAGGGAAAGCTTGGGTCTGGGTGGCCGTCTGCGGCTAGCCTGGGCCGGTGACTCTCGATGATCTACGGGTGTTCGTGGCCGTGTGCCGGGCGGGCAACCTCAGCGC
Source organism: Streptomyces sp. NPDC056160 (assembly GCF_042268205.1). Lineage (NCBI taxonomy): Bacteria > Bacillati > Actinomycetota > Actinomycetes > Kitasatosporales > Streptomycetaceae > Streptomyces > Streptomyces sp. NPDC056160. Next base: position 33,700 of record NZ_JBHJUW010000025.1, on the reverse strand, counting down.
GGTGGCCCGGGACCTGGGCTGCACCCAGTCGGCGGTGAGCCAGCACGTGAAGCGGCTGGAGCGGGAGACCGGCGTCAGCCTGCTGGAACGCCGGCCGCGCGGGGTCGTCCCCACCCCGGCGGGCGCGGTCCTGCGAGCAGCCGCCGCAGACGGCCTCGCCGGCCTGGACGGTGCGCTGCGGCGGCTGCGCGACCTGGCCGACGGCGAGAGCGGCGAGGTGCGGATCGCGACCGGCGCGACGACCGTACGGCACTTCATGGCGGACGCGGTCGTCGCCTTCCGGCAGCGCTACCCCAAGGTCAGCCTGGAGTTCTTCACGGAGAGTTCGAGCCGGGGCTGCTTCGACGCGCTGGCCGGCGGCGAGCTGGACCTGGCCTGGGTCACGCTGGGCGCCCCGGTGCGGGGCATCGAGCAGCGCGGGGTGCTGGACCTGCCGTGGGTGCTGGCGGTGCGGGCCGAGGACCCGCTGGCGGACCGCGCCTGCGTCGACGCGGCCCAGCTGCGCGACCTGCGCCTGATCCGGCTGCCGCCGAACTCCACCTCGGCCGCGCACCTGGATGCCGCCTGCGCCGAGCTGGGCGTCCGGTTCGGCTCGGACACGAGCGTCGCCGACTGGGACACGGCGTTCCTGCTGGCCGAGCTGGGGGTGGGCCGTGCGGTGCTGCCCGCCCTGCCCGGGCACACGACGCCGGACGGCCCGCTGCGCCTGGTGCCCGTACCGGCCCTGCGCCCGCTGTCCGTCGGCTGGGCGGTCCGCCGCTGGGACGCGCTCAGCCCGCTGGCCCGCGCGTTCGCCGAGACGGTGGTGGCCTGCTGCCGCGACCTCGGCGCCGACTCCCCGGCTCCGGGCCTGGGCCCGGGGCCGGAGACCGAGCCGGCGGCGACGGCGACGCACACCACGGAGGCATGGAATCCGCAGCCGGAGCCGCGGCCGCGGCGCGAACCCGCGCCCGCGTACCTCAGCCCCCGTACAGCCCCTCCACCTCCCGGGCGAAGTCACGCATGATCGCCTGCCTGCGCAGCTTCATCGAAGGTGTCAGGTGACCCGCCTGTTCCGTGAAGTCCACCGGGAGGACGGCGAAGCGGCGGATCGACTCGGGGCGGGAGACGAGCTTGTTCGCCTCGTCCACCGCCCGTTGCAGGACGGCCGCCAGGTCCGGGTCGTCGGTGAGGAGTTCGGCGGGCACGGGGTGCTTGCCGTTCATCCGGCGCCAGTGGGTGATGCCCTCGGGGTCCAGGGTGATCAGCGCCCCGATGTAGGGGCGGCCGTCACCCAGGACCATGCACTGGGAGATCAGGGGATGCGAGCGCAGCCAGTTCTCCAGGGGCGCCGGGGCCACGTTCTTGCCGCCCGCGGTGATCAGGATCTCCTTCTTGCGGCCGGTGATCGTCAGGTGGCCCTCGTCGTCCAGGCGGCCGATGTCGCCCGTGGCGAACCAGCCGTCGTGGGTCGCCGGGACCACCCCGCCCGCGTGGGGCTCCCAGTACCCCCGGAACACCTGGCCGCCGCTCAGCAGCACCTCGCCGTCCGCGGCGATACGGACCCGGGTGCCCGGCAGCGGCCAGCCCACCGTGCCCAGGCGGGGCCGGTGCGGTGGCGTGACCGTCGCCGCGCCCGTCGACTCCGTGAGGCCGTAGCCCTCGTAGATCTTGATGCCCGCGCCCGCGTAGAAGGCGGCCAGTCGGCGGCCCAGCGGGGAGCCGCCGCAGATGACGTGCCGCAGACGGCCGCCGAGGGCGCCTCGGATGCGCCGGTAGACGAGCGGGTCGTAGAAGGCGCGGGCCGCCTTGAGGGGGCGGCCGGGGCCGGGGTCCGAGCCGTGCCGGCGGGCCTCGACCGCCTCGGCGTAGCGGCGGGCCACCCCGGCCGCGCGGTCGAAGGAGGACGCCCGGCCGCCGCGTTCGGCCGTGGCCCGCGCGTTGTTGTAGATCTTCTCCAGCATGTACGGGATGGCCAGCAGGAACGTGGGCCTGAAGCTCGCGAGGGCGTCCAGCAGGTCCTTCGCCGCAAGGCTCGGCGCGTGTCCCAGCCGTACCCCGGCGCGGACGCAGGCGACCGCGACCATGCGGCCGAAGACGTGCGAGAGGGGCAGGAAGAGCAGGGTCGCGGGCTCCTCCGGCTCCTTGGCGTCCTTCGCGTCCTTGGCGTTCTTGACGTCCTTGGCCTTGAAGACCGGGTAGAGCAGTTCGATCGCGTTGTCGACCTCGGCGAGGAAGTTGCCGTGCGTCAGGGCGCAGCCCTTCGGGCGGCCCGTCGTGCCCGAGGTGTAGACGAGGGTGGCCGGGGTGTCGGGGCCGAGGACGCCCCGGCGTACGTCGGTCTCCTGGTCCGCCACGGTGTTCTCGCCCAGCTCCGCCAGCCGGTCCAGGTGGCCGTGGTCCATGACCCACAGGTGGCGCAGGCCGGGCAGGCGGTCGCGCTCCGGGCCGAGCGCCGCCGCCTGGCGGGCCGTCTCGGTCACCAGGGCCACGGCACCCGCGTCGTGCAGGATCCAGCGGATCTGGAAGAGGGAGGAGGTCGGGTAGACCGGGACGGTGACGAGCCCGGCGGCCCAGGCCGCGAAGTCGAGCAGCGTCCACTCGTAGCGCGTGCGCGCCATCACGGCGATCCGGTCGCCCGGTGCCAGGCCCTCCGCGATCAGGCCCTTCGCCAGGGCGCGCACCTGGGCGGCGAAGTGCCGCGCGGTCACGTGGGTCCAGGTGCCGTCCTCGCCGCGGCGGCTGAGGACGCGGCGCTCGGGGTCGGCGGCGGCGTTCTCGAACGGCAGGTCGGCCAGTGAGCCGTGGGTCACCCGGGCCACCAGCGGGGGCACGTACGCCTCGCGCACCTCGCCGTCCAGCCGCGTGAGCCGCGGCACGGGGGCTCCCAGGCCGCCGCCGGGGCCCTGGTCGTAGTCGTAGTCGTAGGGGTCGGGGCCGTGAGCGCCGGGGCTTGCGTGGCCGGGGACGGAGGGCGGGGGCGCGGAAGAGCCGGACGGCCACGGGGACGACGAGTACGAGATGGGCATGGCAGCTCCTGGGGCCTGCGGCTGTGTCCTGCTTCGCCGCATGGGGTACGCACGGTGCGGACCGAGTCGTTCACCGGTGGTGCGTGCGCGGCTGTGCGGGGCCTTCGGGGTTACCGCCGGTTGCACTCGGGATCGTACGGCGTGTTCATGGGGAGTCCGTGCGGAATCGGGGCGGGCGTGGCGATGGTCCGGGGACGGGGTTGTGCGGGTTGCGCACCTTTTCCGCGGGTGCTTCCCCCGGTTTCCGTGGGTACTCCCGGTGCTTGCCCCGGTGTTTGCGCGGGTGCTTCCCTCCGGCGGTCTCCGCGGTTGCTTCCTCCCGGTGCTTCCTGCGCGTGCGCGGTCGCGGGTCCGTCCGCGCGCACGGCTCAGGCGCGCTCCAGGATCGCCGTCACGCCCTGTCCGCCGGCCGCGCAGACGGAGATCAGTCCGCGCGCCGGACCCTCGCGCTCGGCGAGCAGCCGGGCCAGGGTCGCCACGATGCGGGCGCCGGTCGCGGCGAAGGGGTGGCCGGTGGCGAGGGAGGAGCCGACCACGTTGAGGCGGGCGCGGTCGACCGGTGCCAGGCCGCGTTTCTCCCAGGCCGCCAGGGTCGCCAGCACCTGGGAGGCGAACGCCTCGTGGATCTCGACCAGGTCGAAGTCCTCGATACCGAGCCCGGCCCGCTCCAGCATCCGCGGTACGGCGTGGGCGGGCGCCATCAGCAGGCCGTCCTCGCCGTCCGCCACGTCGCCGCCCACGAAGTCGACGGCCGCCGTCTCGTACGCCGTCAGGTACGCGAGCGGTTCCAGGCCGCGGGCGCGCGCCCAGTCCTCGGACGCCAGGAGCACGGTCGCCGCGCCGTCCGTCAGGGGCGTGGAGTTGCCCGCCGTCATGGTCGGGCCGGGCCGGTCCAGGCCGAACACCGGCTTGAGCGAGGCGAGTTTCTCCACCGTGGAGCCGGGCCGGAGGTTCTGGTCGCGCTCCAGGCCGCGGAAGGGGACCACGAGGTCCTGGAAGAAGCCGCGGTCGTAGGCGGCGGCGAGCCGCTGGTGGCTGGCGGCCGCCAGTTCGTCCTGCGCCTTACGGGTGATGCCGAAGGCGCGGGCGGTGACGGCGGCGTGCTCGCCCATGGACAGGCCGGTGCGGGGTTCGGCGTTGCGCGGGATGTCGGGGACGAGGTGGCGGGGGCGCACCCGGGCGAGAGCCCTCAGCCGGGCGCCGGTGGACTTCGCGCGCCGGGCGGCGAGCAGGATGCGGCGCAGGTCGTCGTTGACGCCCAGCGGGGCGTCGCTCGCGGTGTCGGCACCGCCCGCGATCGCGGACCCGCTCTGCCCGAGGGCGATCTTGTTGGCGGCCGCGATCACCGCCTGGAGGCCGGTGCCGCAGGCCTGCTGGATGTCGTAGGCGGGGGTGCGCGGATCCAGCCGGGAGCCGAGGACGGTCTCGCGGGCGAGGTTGAAGTCGCGGCTGTGCTTGAGGACGGCGCCGGCGACGAACTCGCCCACCGCGCCGGGTTCCTGAAGGCCGTACCGCTCGACGAGGGCGTCCAGGGCGGCGGTGAGCATCTCCTGGTCGGATGCGGTGGCGTAGGGGCCGTCGGAGCGGGCGAAGGGGATGCGCGCGCCGCCGAGGACCGCCACCCGGCGGATCTCGTGCGGTTCGGGCTGTCGCGGTTCGGCCTGAAGGGGACTCATCTCGACCTGCTCCTCACCCGTGACGTAGGCTTACCCCCGGTAACCTTACTCCACAGTAAGCATTGGCGACCCGTGGGAGGCGGCACATGGCCGACCGCTACCTGAGCTTCACCGGCACCGCGCCGGGCCGTTTCCTGACCCGCCGCCTCGGGCTCCCCCAGCCCGCGGCCCTGCGGCGCTGGTCACCGCGGCAGCCCGTGCTCGACGGCCCCCTGCTGCACCTGACGGCCGGCGGGAGCGGTCTCGACGCCGCCCCGGTGCTCGCCCGCGCCGGACTGCCGCCGGGTGACCGGGACCCCGCTGCCGTGGTCCTCGACGCCACCGGGGTCCGGGACGTCGACGGGCTCGCCGCCGTGCACGCCGCGCTGCACCCCGTCCTGCGGTCGGTCGCCGCGAGCGGGCGCGTGGTCCTGCTGGGCGCCCCGCTCGATGCGGACGACCACCACCAGGCCGCCGCCCAGCAGGCCCTGGAGGGCTTCACCCGTTCCCTCGGCAAGGAGATCGGCCGGGGCAGGACGGTGAACCTCGTCCGGCTCACCGACGCGGACGCCGCCGGATCCACTCTCCGCTTCCTGCTCTCCCCGAAGTCGGCCTACGTCAGCGGCCAGGTGATCCACGTCGGCGCCCCGGCGCCGGACACCCCCGCGCCCCAGGGCGCCCCGGCAAACCCGGAGCGGCCCCTGGCCGGGCGCACCGCCCTCGTCACCGGCGGCGCTCGCGGCATCGGCGAGGCGGTCGCCGAGACGCTCGCCCGGGACGGCGCCCACGTCGTCGTCCTGGACGTCCCCGCGGCCGAGGCGGACGCCCGCGCGGTCGCCGCGCGCCTCGGCGGCACCGCCCTCGCTCTCGACATCACCGCCGCCGACGCGGGCGAGCGGATCGCCGCCGCGCTGCCCGGCGGCCTGGACGTCCTGATCCACAACGCGGGCATCACCCGGGACCGGCGGCTGGTCAACATGCCCGCGGAGCGCTGGAGTCCGGTCCTGGAGGTCAATCTGGCGAGCGTGCTGCGCACCACCGACGCGCTGCTCGCGGCCGGCACCCTGCGCCCGGGCGGCCGGATCGTGGCCACCGCCTCCATCGCGGGCCTGGCCGGGAACGCGGGCCAGACCAACTACGGCGCGAGCAAGGCGGGCGTCGCCGGACTCGTCCGCGCCCTCGCGCCCCGCGCGCTGCGCGAGCACGGGGTCACGGTGAACGCCGTCGCGCCCGGGTTCATCGAGACCAGGATGACGGCCGCCGTACCGCTGTTCATCCGGGAGGCGGGCCGCCGGATGAACTCCCTCGCGCAGGGCGGGCTGCCCGTCGACGTCGCCGAGACGACGGCCTGGCTCGCGCATCCGGACTCCGGCGCGGTCAACGGCCAGGTCGTCCGCGTGTGCGGGCAGAGCCTGCTGGGGGCGTGACCGTGACCGGCGCCGACCCGGACGACCGCCCCGCCGCCGTCCTCACCCGCACGCCCGCCCTCGCCCCGCTGCTCGCGCGCGGCGCCCTGTGCTCCCCCTTCAAGCGCCCCCGCCCGGACGCGCCCTTCCCCCGCCACCGGCTCGTCCTGCCGTCCGTCCGCGTCGACCTGGCGCGGCTGGCCGCCTACGAGCGGGTGTGCGGCTTCCCGACCGGCGAGGACACGCTGCCGATCACCTATCCGCACGTGCTCGGCTTCCCGCTCGCCATGCGCCTGATGAGCGGCGGCGGCTTCCCGCTGCCGCTGCTCGGCCTGGTCCACACGTCGATCACCCTCACCCGGCACACCGCCCTGCCCGCGGCGGGGACGTACGCCCTCGCCGTGCGCGTCGACGGCCTGGCGGCCCACCGGCGCGGCACCCAGGCCACCGTCGTCACCGAGGTGCGCGCGGGCACGGACCTGGTGTGGGAGTCGGCGAGCACCTACCTGGCCCGTCACCGCACGCACGACCCCGCGCCCGGCGGTGCGAACTCCGCGCGGGACGAGGCCGCGGGCCCTGCCCGGGATCAGCGTGCGGACCCCGCGCGGGACGAGCGTGCGCCGCTGCCCGCCGTCGGGCAGTGGCGGCTGCCCGGCGACCTGGGCCGGCGCTACGGCGCCGCCTCCGGCGACCGCAACCCGATCCACCTGCATCCGCTCTCCGCCCGGCTGTTCGGCTTCCCCCGGGCGATCGCCCACGGCATGTGGACCGTGGCCCGCTGCCTCGCCGCCCACGGCACCCCCGAAGCCGCCCGGGTGCGGGCCGCCTTCCGGGCGCCCGTGCTGCTGCCGGGCACGCTCGCGTACGCCGCCGACGGCGACGGCCGCTTCGAGGTGCGCTCGGCGGACCCGGCGGCGCGGGTCCACCTCGTGGGCGAGGTGCGGGCGCCGCGCGGGTGAGCGCGTCCGTCAGTCCCGGGGCGCGGGCGGGCTCCAGGGGCGGCCCTCCATGAGGTTGCCCAGGCCCGCCCAGGCGAAGTTCATCAGGGTGAGCGCCGCCTGCCGGGCCGTGACGCCCGGGATGGCGTTGGCCCAGGCGGCGAGGGACTCCGCGGCGCCCACCAGGGCCTCGGCGAGCCCGGCCGCCTCGTGCTCGGGCAGGTCGTGAGCGCGGCGGGCGTCCCCTTCGTGGCGGGCGTCCCCCGTGCAGCGGGCGTCCCCCGTGCAGTGGGCGTCGCGCGCCGCCTCGGTGATCAGCAGCCGCACGAAGGAGACGATCTCCGTGCGCATCGCGGCGGTCTCGGCCGCGAACGGCTCGCCGTGGGTACGGGCCTGGAGGTGCAGCACCGACCAGCCGTCCGGGTAGCGCGCGGTGTGCGTGAAGAACGCCCGCAGCCCCTCCCCGAGCTGCCGGTCGGCGGGCAGGTCCGGGCGGGCCCCGGCCCGGACGGCCTGCATCAGCGCGGCGCCCTCGCGGCGGATGCAGGCGGTGAAGAGGTCGTCCTTGGAGTTCAGGTACAGGTAGACCAACGGCTTGGATACGCCCGCCAGTTCGGCGATCTCGTCCATGGAGGCGGCCCGGTAGCCGCGCCGGCCGAAGATCCGCACGGCGGCGTCGAGCATCTGCTGTTCGCGAACCGCCCGCGGCATCCGCTTGGTCTTCACGGCACCCATGGGCGCAAGCCTACGGTTCGCACCGCCGGCCGCCGGGCGACCGGCCGCTCGGCGCCGGGCACCGCGACCGGATCACGCCGTCAGGCCTCACGCGTCACGCCGTCACGCCGTCACGCCGTCACGCCGTCACGCCGTCAGGAGGAGGTCGACGCCTTGGAACGGCTCCGCGCCTCTTCCCCGGCCAGCTCCTCAGCGAGCCCGGCGGCCTGCATGTTCGCCTTCATGCGGTCCACGCGCTCGGCGACCTGGACGGACGCCCGGTCGCGCTCCTTGCGCAGGACGACGAAGCTGATCGGGGCCGAGATCACGAGCGCGAGAAGCGGGATCCACAGGCTGTTGGAGCCGTTGCGGCCGCTCGGCACGATTCCGGCGTAGACGAGACCCCAGACGACCACCAGGCAGCCCACGAAGATCCCGAGGCGCATCAGCGTGTAGCGGAGCATCTCAAATCACTCTTCCGTTCCGAACAAGGCCAAAGGGCTCCGTCCAGTGAAGCACGGGCGGGGCCCGTGCCCGCACGCGGGTCGCGCGGGCACGGGAAGGCTCAGGTCAACGGCATGAACATGATCACTTCGTCCCGGTCGTCGCCGGGACCCACCCGGGTGGCGCCGGGGATCCGGCCGACCTCCTTGTAACCGCAGGAGGCGTAGAACCGCTCCAGGCCCTGTCCGCCGCGGCAGCCGAGCCGGATCGCCTCGATGCCGGCGCAGCCGCGGGCCGCGTCGGCCGCCGCCGCGAGCAGGTCGCGCCCGTACCCCTTGCCCTGGTGACGGGGGTGCACCATCACCGTGTAGAGCCACAGCCAGTGGGCCGACAGGTCGTCCCGGTTGAAGGTCAGGAAGGCCGTCGCGGCGATCCTGCCCTCCTCGTCGTGGCCGACGAGCAGCCGGGAGCGGCCCTCGGCCATCGCCACGAACTGCTTCACCAGCTCCGGGCGGATCGCCTCCCGCGAGGCGGGCGCCACGAAACCCACCGCTCCACCCGCGTCCGTCACGTCGGTCCACAGGTCGAGGATGCCGTCGCGCAGGGCTCGGTCGACGGACGGGTCCAGGGTGAAAGTAAGAGGCATGCGGGCATCGTACCTATTACCTCATCGCTCTGGCAGCCACTTTCAGGTCCGAGACCAGTCCCCGGTAGGCGCCCTCGCGCTCGTCGGCGCGCAGCACGGAGGAGGGGTGCACGGTCGGCACCAGCCGCTGTGGACGGCCGTGGATCTCCCGCTCCAGCACCGTCCCGCGCACCTCGGTCACCCGGAACGACGAACCGAGCAGCGCCTTGCCCGCGGTCGCGCCGAGGACCACGACCAGTTCGGGTTCGACGAGCGCCAGCTCGGCCGCGAGCCAGGGGCCGCACGCGGCCGTCTCGTGCAGGTTCGGCGCCTTGTGGATACGCCGCTTGCGCGGCTCGGAGCGGGTGAACTTGAAGTGCTTGACCGCGTTGGTGACGTAGGCCTCGCCCGGGTCGATGCCGGCGTCGGCCAGGGCCCGGTCCAGGAGCTTGCCGGCCGGTCCGACGAACGGCCTGCCCTGCCGGTCCTCCTGGTCGCCGGGCTGCTCGCCGACGAGCATCACCCGGGCGTGCGCGGCACCCTCGCCGAACACGGTCTGCGTGGCGTCCCGGTGCAGGGGGCAGCCGCGGCACTGCGCGGCGGCGCGGCGCAGCGCGGCGAGGTCCGCGCCGTCCGGGACGAACGGCGCGGCGGTGTAGGCGTCCTCGGGCGCCGCCGCGGACGCCTTCGCCTTGGTGGTGGCCATGCGGGCCGGGTACCCGTGCGGCACCCGGCCTCACGGCGGGGCGGGGTCAGACCCGCATGGGCTGCGGCGACTCGCGGCGGCCGGCGTCCGGGCCGTCGTACTCCCGGATGATCTCGTAGCGCGTGTTGCGCTCGACCGGGCGGAAGCCCGCGTCCTGGATCAGCTCCAGCAGGTCGTCGCGGGTCAGCTTGTTCGGCGTGCCGAAGTCGTCCGCGTCGTGGGTGATCTTGTACTCGACGACCGAGCCGTCCATGTCGTCCGCGCCGTGCTGGAGCGCGAGCTGCGCGGTCCGCACGCCGTGCATCACCCAGAACACCTTGACGTGCGGGACGTTGTCGAACAGCAGCCGGGAGACGGCGAAGGTCTTCAGCGCCTCGGCGCCGGTCGCCATCGTGGTCCGCGCCTGGAGGCGGTTGCGGACCTTGCCGTCCTTCATGTCGACGAAGTCGTGCTGGTAGCGCAGCGGGATGAAGACCTGGAAGCCGCCGGTCTCGTCCTGCAGCTCGCGCAGCCTGAGCACGTGGTCCACGCGGTGGCGGGGCTCCTCGATGTGCCCGTACAGCATGGTGCACGGGGTCTTCAGGCCCTTCTCGTGCGCCAGCCGGTGGATGCGCGACCAGTCCTCCCAGTGGGTGCGGTGGTCGACGATGTGCTGCCGGACCTCCCAGTCGAAGATCTCGGCGCCGCCGCCGGTCAGCGACTCCAGGCCGGCGTCGATCAGCTCGTCCAGGATCTCGCTCGCGCTCAGCCCGGAGATCGTCTCGAAGTGGTGGATCTCGGTGGCCGTGAACGCCTTCAGCGACACGCCGGGCAGCGCGGCCTTCAGTTCCCTGAGCGAGCGCGGGTAGTAGCGCCAGGGCAGGTTCGGGTGCAGGCCGTTGACGATGTGCAGCTCGGTGAGGTTGTCCGCCTCCATCGCCTTGGCGAGCTTGACGGCCTCCTCGATGCGCATCGTGTAGGCGTCCTTCTCCCCCGGCTTGCGCTGGAAGGAGCAGTAGGCGCACGACGCGGTGCACACGTTCGTCATGTTGAGGTGCCGGTTGACGTTGAAGTGGACGACGTCGCCGTTCTTCCGCGTCCGCACCTCGTGCGCGAGACCGCCCAGCCAGGCCAGGTCGTCCGACTCGTACAGCGCGATGCCGTCCTCGCGGGTCAGGCGGACACCCGCCCTCACCTTCTCCTCCAGCTCGCGCTTGAGCCCGGCGTCCATACCCCTACCTCTTTCTCCGAAAGACTCCGTCAACCGTACGCCTGGACCCTCAGACCTCTTCCGGCAGCTCGCCCACCCGGTTCTCCCACTTCGTGGAGAGCACGATGGTGGTACGGGTCCGGGAGACGCCCTTGGTGCCGGACAGCCGCCGGATGCTCCTCTCCAGTCCGTCGACGTCCGTGGCACGCACCTTGAGCATGAAGGAGTCGTCGCCCGCGATGAACCAGCAGTCCTCGATCTCGGGCAGGTCCTTCAGCCGCTGCGCGACGTCCTCGTGGTCGGCGGCGTCGGAGAGCGAGATGCCGATGAGGGCGATGACACCGAGGCCGAGCGAGGCGGAGTCCACGGTGGCCCGGTAGCCGGTGATGACCCCGGCCGCCTCCAGCCGGTTGATGCGGTCGGTGACGCTCGGCCCCGACAGGCCGACGAGGCGCCCCAGTTCCGCGTAGGAGGCCCGTCCGTTCTCCCTCAGTGCCTGGATGAGCTGCCTGTCCACCGCGTCCATGCGATCGAAGCCTTCCGCTGAAAGAAGTTCCTGAAGTCCTGAAGTGCCGAGTGTGGTGGTGCCGGTACTGCTCCGCCTGCCTGCCGGACCGTGTCGTTCGCGCCGCTCCCGCTCACTCGGGACGGGTCGCGCCGCCCAGTTCGCCCTCCCAGCGGCGGTAGAGCCGGTGGGGTACGCCCACCGCGTCGAGGGCACGGCCGGCGACGAAGTCCACCAGGTGCTGGATGTGCGTCGCGCCGGCGTAGAAGGCGGGCGAGGCGGGCAGGACGGTGGCGCCCGCCTCGTCCAGTGCGACCAGCTGCCGCAGCGTCGGTCCGTTCAGCGGGGTCTCCCGAACGGCCACGACCAGCGGCCTGCGCTCCTTGAGCGTCACGCTCGCCGACCGTTGCAGCAGGTCCTTCGACAGCCCGAGCGCGACGCCCGCCACGCACGCCGTCGAGGCGGGCACGATCAGCATGCCCCGGGCCGGGTACGACCCCGAGGACGGTCCGGCCGCGAGGTCGCCGGCGCTCCAGTGCCGTACGTCCGTGACGTCCGCCTCGAACGTGCCCGGCTTGCCGTCGGCGCCGAGGGACAGCCATTCCCGCAGGTCGGCACGCCAGTGGGCGTCCCGGAAGGAGATCCCGGTCTCGTCGAGCAGGGTCAGGCGCGCGGCCCGGCTCACCACCAGGTCGACGCTCTGCCCCGCGTCGATCAGCCCGCGCAGCACAGCGGCCGCGTACGGCGTTCCGGACGCCCCGGACACCCCCACGATCCAAGGCCTGCGCTGCGTTTCTCCTGCGTTCACATGTCGAGCCTACCGGCGCGGTGAACGGTGCTCAGGACCGGCCGGGTTCCTCGGGGCCGACGGGAGCCGGGGACGCCTCCTCAGACGCTCAGGCCCCGCACCAGCAGGTCCAGCAGCGCGCACACGAAGAGCGCGATGCCGATGAACCCGTTGACGCTGAAGAACGCCCGGTTCAGGCGGGACAGGTCGTGCGGGCGGACGATGGTGTGCTCGTAGACGAACGCCCCGGCGACCACGACCAGGCCCAGCCAGAAGAAGGCTCCGGCGCCGGTGGCGAGGGCGAACCAGACGAACAGGGCCGTGGTGACCGTGTGGCAGGCGCGGGCGCCCCGGATCGCGGCCGGGATGCCGAAGCGGGCCGGGACCGACCGGACGCCGACCTGCCGGTCGGTCTCGACGTCCTGGCAGGCGTAGATCAGGTCGAAGCCGCCGATCCACACGCCCACGGCCAGGCCCAGGATCACGGCCTTCCAGGACCACTCGCCGCTGATGGCGAGCCAGCCGCCGATCGGGCCCATCGCCTGGGCCAGGCCCAGGATGGCCTGCGGGAAGTTCGTGAACCGCTTGCCGTAGGGGTAGACCACCATCGGGATCACCGCGATGGGGGCGAGGGCCAGGCAGAGCGGGTTGAGCAGGGCGGCGGCGCCGAGGAAGACGACGAGGGCGATCAGGGCGCCGGTCCAGGCGTGCCGCACGGACATCGCGCCGGTGACCAGCTCGCGGTGCGCGGTGCGCGGGTTGCGGGCGTCGATCTCCCGGTCGATGATCCGGTTCACCGCCATGGCGAAGGTGCGCAGCCCCACCATGCAGACGGTCACCAGGAGCAGCCGCGCCCAGTGGATGTTCCGGTCCCACTCGTACATCGCGGTCAGCGAGGCGATGTAGGCGAAGGGCAGCGCGAAGACCGAGTGCTCGATCATGACCAGCCTGAGGAACGCCTTGGTGCGTCCGGGCTGCGGGATGGCTGCGGAGGCGCTGCTCACAGTCCGTACTCCGGATCACCCCCGCGGCGGCGGGGAAACCCCGTCTCCGCGCTGCCGCACACCATCATGCCGGTGTCTTTCACAGTCCGTATTCCTTCCAACGTCGCGTCACCCGCTCGGCGGTCTCCGGGTCGGAGACCACCATCTCCGGCCAGCCGCCGTCGCGGGTGTAACCCTCCTCCGGCAGCTTCCGCGTGGCGTCGATGCCCGCCTTGCCGCCCCAGAACTGCTGGTAGGAGGCGTGGTCGAGGTGGTCGACAGGGCCTTCGACGACCGTGAGGTCACGGGCGTAGTCCGTGTTGCCCAGGGCCCGCCAGGCGACCTCGTGCAGATCGTGCACGTCGCAGTCCGCGTCGACGACCACGATCAGCTTGGTCAGCGACATCATGTGCGCCCCCCAGACGGCGTGCATCACCTTCTGGGCGTGCTTGGGGTACTTCTTGTCGATGGAGACGATCGCGCAGTTGTGGAAGCCGCCCGCCTCGGGCAGGTGGTAGTCCACGATGTCCGGCACGATGATCTTCAGCAGGGGCAGGAAGAAGCGTTCCGTGGCGCGGCCCAGCGGGCCGTCCTCCGTCGGCGGGCGGCCGACGACGATCGACTGGAGCAGCGGGCGCCTGCGCATCGTCACGCAGTCGATGGTGAGCGCCGGGAAGGGCTCCTGCGGGGTGTAGAAACCGGTGTGGTCGCCGAAGGGGCCCTCGGGCAGCGTCCTCCCCGGCTCCAGCCAGCCCTCCAGGACCACCTCGGCCTGCGCCGGGACCTGGAGCGGGACGGTCTTGCAGTCCACCATCTCGATCCGCTTGCCCGCGAGGAACCCGGCGAACAGGTACTCGTCGATGTCGCCGGGCAGCGGGGCGGTGGAGGCGTACGTCACGGCGGGCGGGCAGCCGAAGGCGATCGCGACCGGCAGCCGCTCGCCCTTCCTGGCCGCCACCTGGTAGTGGTTGCGGCTGTCCTTGTGGATCTGCCAGTGCATGCCGATGGTGCGCCGGTCGTGGCGCTGGAGGCGGTACAGGCCGAGGTTGCGGACGCCCGTCTCCGGGTCCTTGGTGTGGGTGAGCCCCAGGTTGAAGAAGGAGCCGCCGTCCTGCGGCCAGGTGAACAGCGCGGGCAGCGCGTCGAGGTCGACGTCGTCACCGCGCAGGACGACCTCCTGGACCGGGGCCTCCTTCACCTTGCGCGGCGGTACGTGGGCCATCGCGCCGAGCTTGCCGAACGCCTCGCGCACGCCCACGAACCCGTGCGGCAGCTCGGGCCGCAGCAGTCCGCCGATCCGCTCGCTGATCTGCGCGTACGACGTGAGGCCGAGCGCCTTCAGGAGGCGCCGGTCGGTACCGAAGACGTTCATGGCCAGCGGCATCGCCGAGCCCTTCACGTTCTCGAAGAGCAGCGCGGGGCCGCCGGACTTCTGCACCCGGTCGACGATCTCACCGACCTCCAGGTGCGGGTCGACCTCGGCCTTGATGCGCTTGAGGTCGCCCTCGCGCTCCAGCGCCCTGAGCAGGGAGCGAAGATCGTCGTAAGCCATGGGGTCCAGTATCGCCGAGACGGGCGCGGCCCCCGCGACCGCCCCATGCCCCAGCGGCGGCGTGGCGGGGGCGGGACGTCGGCTCCGGGCCTTCGGCGGGCGCCGCGCGGAGGAATCGCTCCTGTCCGAACCGGTGCGGGAAGGCGCTCCCCGCGGAAGAGGGAGGGAGCGGTGAACTAGCAGGTTTTTCTAGAAAGTTACACTGGGTCGCATGAGCCCCAAGCAGCAACGCGGGGAGGCCACGGCCGACCTGCTCCTGGACGCCGCGCTGCGCGTGCACGCCGTCGCGGGAGAGCACGGCCTGACCGTCACCGCGGTCACCGCGCTCAGCGGGGTGAGCATGGGCAGCCTGTACCACCACTTCGGCAGCGTCGAGGGGCTGGCGAGCGCGCTCCACACCCGCTGGAACACCCGCCTGCTGGAGGCCCTGCTGACGGCGCTGGAGCCCACGCGCACCCTGCACACCGGCGTCCGGGCGCTCGTACGGGCGTACCTGACGTTCATCCAGGAGCACCGGGACGCCGCCCTCTTCCTGCACTCCTCCGGCACCTCGCGGGCGGCGATGCGCCAGGGGCGGCAGGTGCACGAGACGCAGGAGGCGAGGCTGTCGGGGTTCGCCGGCTGGCTGGCGCCCCGCATCGCGGCCGGGGACATCGCGCCGCTGCCCGCCCCGCTGATCGAGGCCCTGGTGATGGGCCCGGTCGTGGCCACGGCCCGGCGCTGGCTGTCCGGCGTCGAGGACGTCGACCTGGCGGAGGCGGCCCGTCTGCTGCCGGACCGTATCTGCCGCTCGCTGGCCCCCTGACGACCCTGCCGGGGCCGTTGCCCTGCGGCGCCGGCGCCCGCACAGTTGGGCGTATGGATCCGGCACAGGCACGCGCATGGCTCGCCACCGCCCTCGCCGAGGCCCGCACCGGGCTCGCGGAGGGCGGCATCCCGATCGGCGCGGCGCTCTACGCGGCCGACGGAACGCTGCTGGGGCGGGGCCGCAACCGGCGGGTGCAGGACGGGGACCCGTCCCTGCACGCGGAGACGGCCGCGTTCCGTGCGGCGGGACGGCAGCGGTCCTACCGGGGGACGACGATGGTGACGACGCTCTCGCCCTGCTGGTACTGCAGCGGTCTCGTCCGCCAGTTCGGGATCTCCCGGGTCGTCGTCGGGGAGGCGTCCACCTTCCACGGCGGCCACGACTGGCTGGCGGAGCACGGCGTGGAGATCGTGCTCCTTCAGGACCCGGAGTGCGTGCGCCTGATGAGCGGCTTCGTACGGGACCGTCCGCGGCTGTGGCGGGAGGACATCGGGGAGTAGCCGGCCCCGGGAGCGACAGCGCTGGGGCACATGGCGGTGCCTCGGGCGTCCGGGGCACACGGGCCCCTACTCCCCCGCCCCCAGGTTCTCGATGAGGTGTTCGAAACGGGTCCGCCAGGCCTGCTCCGACTCCCCCTCGCCCTGGAACTCGTGGGTGAAGCGGAGCAGCGAGCCGGCCTCGCCGTCCGGCTCCAGGTGGAAGCGGATCCGGCCGCCGCCGTCCACGGTGTACTCGGCGACCCGGTCGACGTCCCAGGCGGTGATGTGCCCGCTGCCGAGGCCGTGCAGGCTGACCGCGCCGCCGAGCCGGGGTTCCAGCTCGTCGGCGCGGGTGAACCAGAGCGCGAGCCCCTGCGGGGTGGACAGCGCCGGCCAGACCGCCCCCATGGGCCGGGGAAGCCGGACCAGGAAGCCGAGGATGTGCGTGTTGCCGTGGGTCTGGCTGGTGCCCTGTTCGATGGAACCGGTCATACCACCCGTGTTCCCCCGAGCGGTCCCTCAGACGCCCGCGTAGGAGTGCTTGCCGCCCACGAAGATGTTCACGCCGTAGTAGTTGAACAGGTAGCAGGCGAAGGCGATCAGCGCGATGTACGCCGCCTTGCGGCCCTTCCAGCCCGCGGTGGAGCGGGCGTGCAGGTAGCAGGCGTAGGCGACCCAGGTGATGAAGGCCCAGGTCTCCTTGGGGTCCCAGCCCCAGTAGCGGCCCCAGGCCGACTCGGCCCAGATGGAGCCCGCGATGATCGTGAACGTCCACAGCGGGAAGACGGCCGCGTTGATCCGGTAGGCGAACTTGTCCAGCGAGGCGGCGGCCGGCAGCCGCTCCAGCACCGACTTCGCGAAGGAGCCGGGCTCGCCGCCACCGGCCAGCTTGTTCTCGTAGGAGTCCTTGAAGAGGTAGGCGAGCGTGCCGACCGCGCCGACGTACAGGGCCGCGCCGCAGAAGATCGCGGTGGAGACGTGGATGTACAGCCAGTACGAGTGCAGGGCAGGGACCAGCTGGTCGCTCGCCGTGTACAGGACGGTGACCGCGAGGCCCAGGTCGAGCAGGACCGTGGTGGTCAGGAACAGGCCGATCCAGCGCACGTTCTTCTTCAGGGCGAGCAGCGCGAGGTACACGCCGACCGCGACCGTGGAGAAGGTGATGTTGAACTCGTACATGTTGCCCCACGGCGCCCGCTGAACGGAGGCCGCGCGGGCGACGACGCCGCCCAGCTCCACCAGGAAGGCGAGCACGGTGAGGGAGATCGCGATCCGGCCGTACAGGTCGCCCTGCTGGTCACCGCCGTGCGCACCCGGACCGTCGGGCACGTCGCGGGACCCGGCGGCGGACCGGACGACGACCTTGGGGCGTTCCAGGACGGCGGTGCCCCCGGCGGACTTCACCGCCACGGCCGGTGCGGCGGCGCCCGCCGCCTCCTTCTGCGCGGTCAGCGCGGCGGCCGTGCGGGCCACCTTGCTGCGGCTGCCGAAGAGCCACTCCGCGATGTACGCGAGGAAGGCCAGCGTGTAGACGGCCATCGAGGAGTAGATCAGCGCGTTGCTGATGTGTGCGAGGTGTTCGTTGGTGGCGGTGGCCAGCTCGGTTGCGGCGGCGAGAGTCACTTCTTCTCAGCCCCTTCGGCGGGTACGGGGGTGACGGCGTCCGGCTCCGGGTCGGAGTCGGCGTCGGGTCGTGTGGGTGCCTTGTCGTGGACCAGGGCGGCCAGCGCGCCGACCTCCTCGGGGAGCTTCGCCGACTCGCTGCGGCCCAGACCGGCCACCTCGACGACCGTCACCCCGTCGGCGCCCCGCACCGCGCGCACCCAGACCCGGCGGCGCTGGATGAACAGCGATCCGGCCAGTCCGAAGATCGCGGCGACGGCGCCGGTGAGTGCCCAGCCGGTGCCGGGCTGCTGGACGATCTGGAAGCCGGCCCACTCCTTGATGTCCTTGTCGAAGGTGATGGAGCCGGCCCCGTTCGGCAGGGCCAGGCTCTCGCCGGGCAGCAGCATCTTCTTCAGGATGTTGCCCTGGGCGTCCTTGAACGGCTTCAGGTTCGGGTTCTTGGTGTCCAGCTGGTAGACGTTCTGCGGGGTGCCCGCGTCCACGCCCAGGTCTCCGTGGTAGGCGCCCACCGACAGGACGGGGAAGTTCAGCGCGGGGAACTGGGAGAACATCGTGCCCTTGCCCGCCCCGGCGAAGGTCGGCACCAGGACCGCCGCGAAACCGAGCTGCTCGCTCTTGCCCTGCGGGTTGCGGTAGCCGTCCATCACCTTGATCGCGCCCTGCGAGGTGACGTTGGAGTCCAGCGGCAGCAGCGGCACAGCCTGGTGGTAGACCACGTTGCCCTTGCCGTCGCGCACGGTGACGGTCGGGGCGTAGCCGTGGGCGACCAGGTAGACCTTGGCGTCGTCGATCTCCAGCGGCTCGTTGACCTTGATGATCTTGTGCCGTTCCTTGCCGTCGGCGCCCACGCTGTAGTCGATGGCCGCCTGGTAGGTGCGCGGCGTGCCCTTGTTGGGGCCGCTGGTCTCGTAGGTGCCGGTGAACTTCTCCAGGTTGAAGCTGAACGGGACCAGGTTGTCGTCGTTGAACAGGTTCCCGGACTTGAAGTCGTCGTACTGGGTGAGGGTGTTGGCGAAACCGTCGCCCTCGACGATCAGCTTGTTGCCCTCGGTCTTGAACAACTGGCCCCAGCCGAAGGCGGTGAGCATCACGATCAGCGCGATGTGGAAGAGCAGGTTGCCGGCCTCGCGCAGGTAGCCCTTCTCGGCGGCGACGGCGTCCCCGGCCAGGTGGGCGCGGAAGCGGCGCTGCCTGAGCGTCTTCAGCGCGGCCTCGCGGACCTCCTCGGGCGCGGCGGCCGTGCGCCAGGTGGCGTACGCGGGCAGCCGGGTCAGCCGCTTGGGCGCGCCCGGCGGGCGGCTGCGCAGCTGGCCGGTGAACTGCCAGGTGCGCGGCACGATGCAGCCGATGAGGGAGACGAACAGCAGGATGTAGATGGCGGAGAACCACACCGAGCTGTAGACGTGGAAGAGGCCGAGCTTGTCGTAGACCGGTGCGAGCGTGGTGTGGTTCTGCCGGAAGGTCTCGACCTTCAGCACGTCGCTGCCGGTCTGCGGGATCAGCGAGCCGGGGATGGCGCCGAGGGAGAGCAGGAACAGCAGGAGCAGCGCGACCCGCATGGAGGTCAGCTGCCGCCAGAACCAGCGGGTCCAGCCGAGCACCTCCCGTCCCGTCCAGGCGAGCCGGCCGGCCAGGCCGGGGGCGCGGTTGCCGCCGAAGGAGCCGGGGACGGCCGTCTCGGTGGGCGCGGTGGACAGCTGAGAGCCGGCCGCGCCCAGGTCGTCCTCACCGGGGGGAGGCACGGCCGGGTTCTCGTCGGCGCTCGTGCCGGGTGTCGTCTTGCTCATGGATCAGATCCCCACAGTGAAGCCGCTGGACCAGGTCTGCATCTCCTGCACCAGCCGGTCCCAGGCGCCGGTGAGCAGCAGCACACCGGTCACGATCATCATCGTGCCGCCGATGCGCATCACCCAGACATAGTGGCGCTTGACCCAGCCGAAGGCGCCGAGGGCCTTGCGGAAGGCGATGGCGGTGAGCACGAACGGTATGCCGAGCCCGGCGCAGTAGGCGACGGTCAGCAGGGCGCCGCGCCCGGCGCTGGCCTCGTTGGAGGAGAGCGCCACGACGGAGGCCAGGGTCGGGCCGATGCACGGGGTCCAGCCGACGCCGAACAGGGCGCCGAGGACGGGCGCGCCCACCAGGCCGGTGGCCGGCCGCCGGTGGAAGCGGAACTCACGCTGGGTCAGCCAGGGCATCAGGCCCATGAAGAAGACGCCCATGAGGATCATGAGCACACCCAGCACCTTGGACAGCGTCCCCTTGTAGTCCTGGAGGGTCTGCCCGAAGAACCCGAACAGCGCGCCGCCGGAGACGAACACCACGGTGAAGCCGAGCACGAAGAGCGAGGCGCCCACGGTCATCCGCCCGCGCCGCGCCTCGGCCAGGTCGGTGCCGGTGACGCCGGTCACGTACGACAGGTAGCCGGGGACCAGCGGCAGGACGCACGGCGAGAAGAAGGAGACGAGCCCGCCGAGCACGGCGACGGGCAGCGCGAGCAGCAGGGCTCCGCCGAACACCGTCTGGTTGGGGTCAGTGGCTGCGGCCAGTAGCACGGCGGCTCACTTCTCCGCGAGGACCGGGTCGAGCATCTTGCGCAGCTTCTCCTCGCTGAGCGCCTGCAGGGCGCGCGCAGCGATCCTCCCGTCCCGGTCGATGACGAGGGTGCTCGGGATGGCCTGCGGGTTGAGGGTGCCCTTCTTGAAGCGGAGCATCAGCTTGCCGGTGGGGTCGTACAGGCTCGGGTACGGCACCCCGTAGCTCTTCTCGAACTCCTGGGCCGGCTGGGTGCTGGTGTCGCGGGTGTTGATGCCGACGAACTGCACGTCCTTGGCGGCGGTGTCCTTGGCGACCTTGACCAGGTTGGGGGCCTCGGCGCGGCACGGCGCGCACCAGGAGCCCCAGACGTTGAGGACGACGACCTTGCCCTTGTAGGAGGCGACGTCGATCTGCTTGCCGTCGATGGTCTTGCCGGAGAGGTCGGGCGCGGGTTTGCGGTCGCCCTTCTTCACGGTCGCGATGCCGTCGGAGCCGGTGATGAAGTTGCTCTTGCCGGAGCCGCCGGAGGTGCCGCCGGAGCCGCAGGCGGTCAGGGCGAGTGCGAGCGCGGCGGTCCCGGCGGCGAGCAGGGCGGCGCGGCTGCGGGCACGGGTCGTGCGCGTGCGCTGCGGACGGGACGTACGGTTCGCCCGGTTCGAGCACTGGGGGGCGCGGCTGGCGGCACTCATGTGAAAAGTTTCGCATGCCTGTTCCGCGGATCTTGCGCGCCCCCCTGCCGGGCGGAAAACCGCATATCAGGCGGCGTTCGAGGTGCCCGTCCCGCTCTGCGTGCCGGTGCTGCCGGCGGTCCCCGAGCCGGTGTCCTTCATGAACTCCTTCCAGCCGCCCGCCGGCTGCCGCCCGACCTCGAGGGTGCGCAGCTTGGCCAGCACCTCCGGCTTCTGGACGTCCATCCAGTCGACGAACTGCCGGAAGGAGACCAGGCGCACGTCGGCGCCCTTGTCCCGCTCGGCCGCGATGTGCTTGAAGGCCTCCTCGACGGAGTCCATGTAGATGCCGCCGTTCCACTGCTCGAAGTGGTTGCCGATGAAGAACGGCGCCCGGTTGGTCTGGTACGCCCGCTGGAAGCCCTGGATGTAGGACTGGGCGGACTGCTTGCGCCAGCCGGGGTAGTTGGCGGGCGGCGCCTTGGTGGAGTTCACCGACTGGTTGGCGAGCATGTTGTAGTCCATCGAGAGGACCTCGAAGGAGTGGCCCGGGAAGGGGATCTGCTGCAGCGGCAGGTCCCAGATCCCCAGCTTCTTCTGCGGCCACACCTGGCGGCCGCCCGGCGAGGAGGCGTCGTAGCGCCAGCCCAGCTTCTTGGCCGTGGGCAGCAGGTTGTTCTGGCCGAGCAGGCAGGGCGTGCGGCCGCCCACCAGCTCCTTGTCGTAGTCGAAGGGCAGGGAGGGCAGGTCGGTCCAGCCGGTATTGGTCCGCCACTGCTTCACGAACGCCTTGGCCTGGTCGACCTCGCTGCGCCACTGCCCCGGTGTCCAGTTCGCCACGGTCCCGTGGCCGGAGCAGAAGTGGCCGTTGAAGTGGGTGCCGATCTCGTGGCCTTCCAGCCACGCGCGGCGCACGTTGGTGAGCGTGGCCTTGATGTGCTCGTCGGTGAGGTAGCCGATGTCGGAGGCGCCGCGCGCGTTGTTCGGCGGCTCGTACATGCGCTTCTTCGACTCGGGCAGCAGGTAGAGCCCGGAGAGGAAGAAGGTCATGCTCGCCTCGTGCTGCTTGGCGAGGTCGAGGAAGCGCGGGAAGAGGCCGTTGCCCACCTCGCCCGCGCCGTCCCAGGAGAAGATGACGAACTGCGGCGGGGTCTGGCCCGGCTCCAGCGGGGTCGGCTTGGCGGGCTGGTGCGCCTGCTTGCCGGTGAACGACGTCGAGCCGTCACCGATGGGGCGGGCGGGCTGCTGCGAGCCCTTGCCCTGCGACCCCGCGCCCGAACCGGAACCGCCGGCACCGCCCGAGCCGTCCGAAGACTTGGAGCCGCCGCAGCCCGCGAGTCCGACGGCAGCAGCGGTGCCCGCGCCAAGGCCGAGTATTCCCCTCCGGGAGAAGGTGCGCATGAGATCCCCGATCCGTCACGTCCTGCGAATGCTGGTCACTCATTCAGAGGACGTGACGAACGCGAGGGTTCCGTGAACCCATATGAATTTCACAACAAACGTAACGAAACTGTGCGTACGTGACCGAAGGCTTACGGTCTCCTTACGCTGTGTGTTCTACGGGGGCTGGGCCGAAGCTACGCCCCGAACGCCTTCCCCTGCCCCTTCACCGGCTTGGCACCCGCCAGGAGATGAGCCGGCACCAGGTCCCGGGCCGGCTCGCTGTAGCCGACGGAGACGATCCGGTCGCCCAGGTAGGTGAACGTCGTCAGCGAGGCCAGCGTGCACTGCCGCTTGCGCGGATCGTGCCACAGCCGCCGCCGCTCCACGTAGGACCGCACGATCCAGATCGGCAACTGGTGGCTGACGAGCACCGCTTCGTGCCCGCGCGCCCGGTCCTTCGCCGCGTTCAGCGCGCCCATCATGCGCACCACCTGGTCGACGTACGGCTCGCCCCAGGACGGCTTGAACGGGTTGAGCACGTGCTTCCAGTTCTCCGGCCGGCGCAGCGCGCCGTCGCCGACGCCGAACGTCTTGCCCTGGAAGACGTTCTCCGCCTCGATCAGCCGCTCGTCGGCGGCGAGGTCGAGCCCGTGCGCCTTGGCGATCGGCGTCGCCGTCTCCTGCGCCCGCTCCAGCGGCGAGGCGACGACGTACGTGACGTCGCGGGGCGCGAGGTGCTCGGCGACCCGCTCGGCCATCTGCCGCCCCAGGTCGGACAGGTGGTAGCCGGGCAGCCGCCCGTACAGCACTCCGGTCGGGTTCTCGACCTCCCCGTGCCGCATGAGGTGGACGACGGTGACGTCCTTGTCGCCCATGCCGTTCTCCTTGTTCAGCCGCTCGCTCATGCCGTGGCCTCCGCCGCCGCGCGGGCCGCCGCCGGGAGGGCGTCGGCGATCCGCTGGAGCGCCTGCTCGTCGTGGGTGGTGGACACGAACCAGGACTCGAAGGACGACGGCGGCAGGTAGACGCCGTTCGCCAGCATCGCGTGGAAGAAGGCGGTGTAGCGGTACGACTCCTGCGCGCGGGCGTCGTCGTAGTTGCGCACCGGCCGGCCGGTGAAGAACACCGAGAACATGTTGGAGGCGTTCTGCACGGTGTGCGCGACGCCTTCCTTGGTCAGCGACTCGGAGACCATGGCCTGGATCTGCTGCGAGACGGCGTTCACCTTGGCGTAGGCGGCGTCGTCGAGCAGCCGCAGCTGGGCGAGGCCCGCGGCGGTGGCGACCGGGTTACCGGACAGGGTGCCGGCCTGGTAGACGGGCCCGGCCGGCGCGAGGTGCGCCATGACCTCGGCACGTCCGCCGAAGGCCGCGGCCGGGAAGCCGCCGCCCATCACCTTCCCGAAGGTCATCAGGTCGGGCTCGACCCCGTCCACGCCGTACCACCCGGCGCGGCTGGTGCGGAACCCGGTCATGACCTCGTCGGAGATGTACAGTGCACCGTTCTCCCGGCACAGGTCCTTCAGCCCCTGGTTGAAGGAGGGCAGCGGCGGCACGACGCCCATGTTGCCCGGCGAGGCCTCGGTGATCACGCAGGCGATCTCGCCCGGGTGGGCGGCGAAGGCGGCGCGCACCGCGTCGAGGTCGTTGTACGGCAGCACGATCGTGTCGCCGGCCTGGGCCCCGGTGACGCCCGGGGTGTCCGGCAGCGCGAAGGTGGCGACGCCCGAGCCGGCGGCGGCCAGCAGCGAGTCGACGTGCCCGTGGTAGCAGCCGGCGAACTTGACCACCTTGGTGCGCTGCGTGAACCCGCGGGCGAGCCGGATCGCGGACATGGTGGCCTCGGTGCCGCTGGACACGAGCCGCACCTGCTCCAGCGGTCCCACCCGGCCGGTCATCTCCTCGGCGAGCGCGACCTCGCCCTCACCGGGCGTGCCGAAGGACGTACCGCGCGCGACCGCCTCCTGCACGGCGGCGATCACCTCGGGGTGGCCGTGCCCGAGGATCATCGGCCCCCAGGAGCACACGAGGTCGACGTACTCCCGCCCGTCGGCGTCCTTCAGGTACGGCCCGCTGCCGGACACCATGAACCGGGGCGTACCGCCCACGGCACGGAAGGCACGCACCGGCGAGTTCACGCCGCCGGGCGTGACCGCCGCCGCACGGTCGAACAGCGCCTGCGAGGCGGGGGCTTCGTATGGGTATGGCAGTTCGCTCATGACCTGCGACTTCTCCGACTTCTCCGACTTCTCGGTTCTCTCGGGGGTTTTCCGGGGCTGGCTGGGGCTTGCTGGGGCTCGGGCCGGGCGGCGGCTTCGGCGGATCCGGTGGGCGGTGCTGGGCGGTGCTGGGCGGCGCCCGGGGCGGGCCGTGCCCTGTTCAGGGTAGGCCAGGGGTCGCGGGACGCCGGGAGCGGAGCGGGCCGGACCGCATGGCCCGCCGCGGCCCGGTGGCCGAAGAAGCGGCTTCCGCCCGCCCCATCTGAGAAACTGGGCTCCTCGTACGTATGGACAGGTGCGCGGGGACGGGCGCGCGAGGACGTGCGCGCGGCGCCGGGCGCCCCTCACAGGCGCTCGGCCGGGCGGACGGAGCAGGAGGAAAAGCCGTGGCAGGGTCGTGCGGACGGCCACGAAGATCCCGCGGGGAGATGTTTCGACGCACGTTTCGGCGTGCGGCCTCGGGGGAGGTCACTGACACGATGATCGGGTTGCGCGGCCGGGGCCACGCGTCCTAGAAAAGCAGTCGGGTGGAGATATGCATCGCGGTGGCGGACTGGGCGAGGGGACTGACGACCTGGGTCCTCGGCGTGCCCGGCGGGGAAGGCACCGGCGCGACGCGGAGGAAACCGCCGCAGCACGTCAGGCACAGGGTGCACCGGGTGATCCCGAGCGGGCCGATCGCCTCCGGGCGGGGAGCAGGAATGGTGGTCGGGTGGGGGTGACCTACAAGTACTTCGGCGCACCGGACGGTGCGACCGCGGCCCGGGTCCCGATCTCGATGCGCCCCGAGGAACTCGGCGGCGACGAACTCGGCATGAACGGCATGTTCACCAAGATCAAGCCGGAGACCATGGCCGCCATGGTCCTCACCGGCATCGAGGGCGTCCCCCTCCACCGGGTCCCGCCCCTCGAACTGGTCGTCCTCCACCCCGACTACGCCGTCGTCAAACTCCCCATGACCGTCGTCGACCCCCTCCGCGACATCGGCGAGGAGGCGGTGGGCGCGGCCGCCTTCATCTGGTCCACGGTCCCGGACCGCGGCGGACCGCGGGACGCGTTCAACGTGTACCAGTTGCTGCACGAGTGGCAGGACTTCAGCCACCGGCTGCATGAGGCGGGGCATCAGCCTTATTGCTTGGTTTGGCCCTGAGCTGGGGTTTTGGTCGGTTCGGGCGGGGCTTTCGGGTCCCGCTCTCGCTGGTGCCCGAGGGAGGCCGTCAGGCGGCCAGGGCCCATTGAGGGCACATGGGTTTCTCCGGGGGCACTGACGTGCCCTGAGCCTCTGCTGCCGGTGCTTCGGTGAAGGCGTCGTCTATCGCCTTGCGGGTCCGCGTCTCGCTGGACGGCAGCAGGTGCGTGTACGTCCGCAGCGTGAAACCCGGATCCGAGTGGCCGAGGTACTCGGAGAGCGCCTTGATCTGGCCGGCACTGGCCGCCGCCCTGACCGAAGCCGGGAACGCCGGCCACGAGCCCGAACAGCTCCTCCAGCACACCGCACGGCAACGCGCCCTGACGGCGCCCGCTCCACCGCCGGCACCGTCACCTGGCGCATCCAACGCCTCGCCGCCCGGCAGGTCCCCCGCGCCCGAGCACGAACCGCCCAAGCCCGCACGAGCGCGACAGCGCGACCGACACGTCGCGAGCTGCGACGACGACCGCGATGAGGGACGGCTGCCACCCGTACGAGCCAAGCGTGGCGACACCAGCCGGCGGGGGATTCGCGGCAGCCGCCTCTACCTCTACCTATGCGGCTTCAGCCCCACGCGCAGGCGAGGACACACTTGCGCGGAGTGCCGAAACCTCCGTGGCCCATGCCGAGATCGGCCAGGTGCTGTGCCTCGATACCTACTCGGGGATTGGGCTGGATGAGAAGAGTTGGCAGGCCGCGGGCGACACGCTCCGCTGACCATTCGTGGTCGAGGCCGGTGAAGTCGTCGTCGATCCACACAGCGGGCTCGTCGCCCAGCCAGGCGTCGACGTGGTCGCGTTTCCACAGATAGCCGTTGGGATGGCTCGTGGTGATGTCGGGGCGTGGCAAGTCGACGTGCGGCAGGGGCGGGAGGTCGAGGAGTGGGCCGATGAGCGTGGTGGCGTCCTGCCTCCAGCTCGTGCACCAGATCGGTGTGATCAGGCCCGTTCGGATCACGTCCATGAGCATGGGGCCGTGGTCGGGGTTGAGCCAGATGGTGACCGGGTCGTCTGCGCTGCGGCCGGTGGGGACGACGTCGTGGCGAACGGGGGAGGCCGGGGTGGCGCCGTCCGCGTCGGGGAAGGGTATGAGGACGCCGTCGATGTCGAGGAGCAGGTAGGGCGGGCGCATCGATTCCTCCACGGGGAGCCGAGGGTCAGAGCTTGCGCGCGGTGATCAGCAGGGTGGTGGGCCAGCGGCCCTGTCGGGGGTCGTGGAACTCCTGAGCCGAGGCGAGCCACAGGCCCGCGCGGCCGAGGTGCTTCTCCCAGTGGGGAGCGTCGAAGTCCCAGCGCGCGACGGGCATGCGGGTGCGGTCGGGCAGCGTGACGTGATCGCGGCGGGGGCTGTCAACTCCATCCGCGGCGGTGGGGCGAGCGGCTCGGCCGGACCCGCGGCCGTGCGTTGGAGGGCGTGGGGGTACCAGGGGGAGGCTTGGGCGAGCACTTACACCTCCAGGAGCTGGAGGGCGTCGGTGAGGTGTCGGCGTACGACCTTGATGTAGGTGGGGTCGGTGGCGGGGTCGTTGATCCAGCGGATGGACTGCTCCATGAACCACTCGACGGCCCACATGCGGTGCCATCCCAGCGCCCACTCCGGCGCCGCCGAACTCGCCCGTCGCACCCGAGAGGCGCTCTCCTGACATGCCCACCAACCCGGCCGACGAAGGGACACCCGTGGCTCAGCCGACAACCGATGACCAGCCCAAGGCGCTCAAGCCCGCTCTGGAATCCATGACCCTGCTGGTCGCCGCCGTCATCGTCCACGACAAGGCCACCAACCGCGTGGTCCTCCTCCAGCGCAGCGACCAGGCCAAACACACTTCGGCGGGTGTCGCTCGATGCACTGTGTCTCCGGTACGGGGATGAGGCTGAGGAACCTGGACCAGGCGGGGCGGGCGTGGATCAGGGGCCCGCGCCCGGGTGACGGCGACCGGTCGAGCAGCCGCTCGAACCTGAGGAGGCCGTCCGCGTCGATCCGGTCGCCGACCAGGTCCGGTGAGCAGAGGAACCACGCGTACACCTGGACCAGGGGGATCTTGGGCACCGTCCACCACCACCGCTCCTCGGCCGCCCGCCAGCGCCGCTCGGCCTCGGCGGGGTCCTCGCAGGCCTCCGCCAGATCGAGCAGTTCGTCGAAGCGTTCGTCGACGAAGGCACTCTGCCGGGCGGCACGGCCGGTCGAGCGCCAGAAGGACAGGGATCCTGCCGGGTGGTCGAAGACGGGCGAGGTCAGGGCGTACAGGAGGCAGAAGTGCCGGTCGGCCGACGCCCGCACGTACTGCGCGTAAGTCAGCTCGGTGGTGGTGACGGCGACGCCCAGCGCGGCCCTGAGCTGTGCGGCCAGTTCGGTCACCGCCTCCGCGTTGGGGGCGAATGCCGAGTAGGCGATGTCCAGTCCGTCTCCGGCCGCTCGACGCAGCGCGTCCCGGTCGGCCGGACCGACGGATTCCCGGACGCCGGACGAGGGAAGCCACGGCCCGGTCAGCCCCTGCGTGGCTGAGCCCAGGGCGGCCCCCCGCCGGTGTACAGACTGCGGCCCTCATGTGATCATGACGGCTGCGGCCGCTGACCACGGCCGCGAGGGGTGCCGCCCGCGAGCGGCACAGGGAGGGGCCGTCCCGCGGCGGCCCGGGGAACCCATCGGGGAGTGCGGAGTGAGACGGACGACGTCGGTCGTCGCCTTGTGCCTGGCGTTGGCCGGCATCGCCGGGGGTGTCTTCGTCGGCTCGGCGGGGCTGGACACGGTCGTCGGCTGCGGCGTCCCCGACCACACCTATCCGGACCAGACCGCCCGTGACTGGGTCACGCAGGCCGACCACGTCGTGGTGGCCTCTCCCGTGCACCAGGAGGACACCGGCCGCCGGGACTACACCAAGGGCCCGGTCCGCTACGACCTCGACCGCAAGGTGACGTTCCGTGCGGACCGGCTCCTGTGGTCCACCGGCCGGCCCCGGCAGTCGCTGGGCCGGAGCTTCGACATGGTGGCCCCCGGGTGGCGCGTGCTGCGGCAGAGCGACACGCGGATCAAGCGGACGGCCGGGGACGCCCCGCGCCTGGAGACCGGCCACACGTATCTGCTCGCCCTGCGCTGGAGCGGCGACGGGTGGGTCGTGCTCGGGGAGGGCGCCTCCGTACCGTTCGACGAGCACACCGCGGGCCGGGGGGAGTGGTGCGGGCGCGTGCTGAGCAAGGACGACGTGGCGCGCGGCGAGCTCTTCTCCCGCTCGGACGACCACAGTCTGGAGAAGGCCCTGCTCGGGCAGGACGAACAGGCCGTCGTCCGCGCGCTGGCCCGCGCGGGCCGGAAGTGACGCGCGGGGACGCCTCCCCCGCGGCCCCCACCGCCCCGCTCCCCCACGGCGGGGCTGCCTGCCGTCGGGCGATCAGCGACGCTTCCGCCCGGTTCGCCCGGCACCGCCCCCTTTGCGACGGCCGCCGGTTTCCCTCCGCGTACGGCACTACGTACTGTAGGGTCCGGCTCGCCGACCAACCGTCGAGGGGGATCCATGCAGCAAGCGCAGTGCCCGGCGCCCGGCGCACCGCTCGGCAAGGAGGCGGAGCGCGGACTCGCGCCCACGGTCGCGGTCCTCGTCGTGAGCCTCGTGGTGGCCGCCGTCGGCGTGTACGAGCTGTGCGGGTTCGGGCTGCACAGCCTCGCCCAGCACCCCCACCTGTTCAACGACGGTTTCGCCACGGCGGGTGTGATCGTCGCGACGGTCGCGGCCGGCGCGGCGGCGGGGAATCTGGCGTGGATCCTCACGGCACCCCGCAGGAACGCGGCCCTGGCCGCCGACCGGGGCCGCCACGGCCACGGCTGCGCCGACCGGGGCCCCACCAGCCCCGGCTCCGGCGGCCAGGACCCCTCCGGCCACGGCTCCGGGCACCCGCAGGATCCTCCGCCGCAGAGCACCGGCGACGACAGCGCCGGCGACGCGGACGGCGCCGCACCCCCGGTTCACCACCCCGGCACCGGCGAGTAAGCGCGGGCCCACCGGTTCCTTACCTTTTCCCGCGACAGTGGGGAACCGCAGTACGCCCGGCTCCGCTACCCTACACGTTGTAGGGTCATCCCTCAGCCCGCTCCCACTCCCTCTCCGCCCCCGCGGCGGCTTTCCCCGAGGTGACGTGTCACCCATGCCCGCACGGCAGTCCGTCCTCATCCCCGCGCAGCGCGATTCCCGCCCGTCCCCGCGCCTGTCCCCCGGCCCCCGGCTACGGGCGGGGGCCGCCGCGGCCACCGTCTGGTACCTGCGGGCGCTCGCGGTCCTCAACATCGTCGCGGTGCTCTCGCTGCCGTTCCGCGAGGAGGTGCACGAGCACAACGGCGGCGAGTTCTTCACCCCGTACCTGGCCACCGCCGGCCTGGTCTCGGCGGTGCTCGCGCTGTTCCTGGCCATGGTGATGCGGCGCCGGAAGCGGGCGGCCTGGCTGCTCAACCTGCTGTTCGCCGGACCGCTGTTCGCGCTGTACGTGCTCGCGCTCACCCAGGACCGCTACCAGGACCACCTGTTCAACTGGCTCTCCGCCGCCCTCACCGGGCTGTTCGTGGCCGCGCTGCTGCTCGGCCGCTCCGAGTTCAACGCCATCGGCGACCGCTCCAACCCGCGGCTCGCCCTGGCCGTCGGCGCGGTCGGCATCGTCTTCAGCGGCGGCATCGGCACCTGGCTCGTCGACGCCACCAACAAGGTGTCCGGCGCTCCCCTCGCCGACAAGGTCACCTACGCCCTGCTGCGCAGCGTCAGCGTCGGCCCGCTCGCCGACCGCGTGCCCGCCGTGCACGCGCCCCGCTGGGTGGACATCATCATCAACGTCCTGATGGCGGCGACCTTCCTGCTGGTCCTGTACGTCTGCTTCCGCTCGCCCCGGGGCCTTGCCCTGCTCGGCGAGGAGGACGAGGCTCGGCTGCGCGACCTGCTCGACCGGCACGGCGACCGCGACTCCCTCGGCTACTTCGCGCTGCGCCGCGACAAGGCCGCCATCTTCTCCCCCACCGGCAAGGCCGCCGTCACCTACCGCGTCGTCGGCGAGGTCAGCCTCGCCTCCGGCGACCCGATCGGCGACCCGGAGGCCTGGCCCGGCGCCATCGACGCCTGGCTGTCCGAGGCCCGCCTGCACGCCTGGACGCCCGCCGTCATGGGCGCGAGCGAGGAGGCCGGAACCATCTACGCGCGGCACGGCCTGGACGCCCTCGAACTGGGCGACGAGGCCATCGTCGACGTCGCCGACTTCAGCCTCGACGGACGGGCGATGCGCGTCGTGCGGCAGGCCCACAACCGGGTCCGCCGGGCCGGCTACACGGTCACCATCCGCCGCCACGAGGACATCCCGGACGACGAGATGGCGCTGCTCGTCGAGCGTGCCGACCAGTGGCGCGACGGCGCCACCGAGCGCGGCTTCTCCATGGCGCTCGGCCGCCTCGGCGACCCGGGCGACGGCCGCTGCGTGATGCTGGAGTGCCGGGACGGGGACGGCGAACCACGCGCGCTGCTGAGCTTCGTACCGTGGGGCGAGCAGGGCCTGTCGCTGGACCTGATGCGCCGCGACCGCGACAGCGAGAACGGCCTGATGGAGTTCATGGTCGTCGAACTCCTGCTGCGCGCAGGCGAGATCGGCGTACAGCGGGTCTCGCTCAACTTCGCGATGTTCCGCTCGGTCTTCGAACGCGGGGCGCGGCTCGGGGCGGGCCCGGTGCTGCGGCTGTGGCGTTCGGTGCTCACCTTCTTCTCCCGCTGGTGGCAGATCGAGTCCCTGTACCGCGCCAACGCCAAGTACCGGCCGGTGTGGGAGCCGCGGTTCCTGCTGTTCGCCAAGAGCGCCGACATCCCGCGCATCGGCATCGCCAGCGCCCGCGCCGAGGGCTTCCTCACGCCGCCCGAGCTGCCGTCCTTCACCCGCCGCACCCGGCGCTCCACCCCGGACGCTTCCGCCGGCACCACGGCCAAGTCCTCACGCTGACGCATGGTTTGACTTTCGGTAGCCTTCGGCCCATGACGGGGTCCGGGGGACACGGGAACAGTACGGCCGACGGCGACGCGGACAACGCCGCGCACAGCGCCGCGAACGACGAGGAGCGCGCGGGGAGCGGAGCGGCGCGGGGAGGCGGAGAGGCCCGCGGAGGCGGCGTCGATCTGCTCGGCAGCGGCGCCGAACCGCTCCAGGCGGAGGACCCCCTCCGCATCGGCGGGATCCCGCTGGTGGGCAAGCTCGGCGCGGGCGGCATGGGCCGGGTCTACCTCGGGGTGCACGAGGGACGGTACGCCGCCGTCAAACAGGTCCTCCCCCTGCTCGCCGAGGACCAGGGGTTCCTACGGCACTTCGGACACGAACTCGACAACCTCTCCCGGCTGCCCGAGCACGCCACCGCGCCGCTGCTGGCCAGCGACCGGGAGGCGAAGCCGCCCTGGCTCGCCACCGCCTACGTCCCCGGCCTCACCCTGAACGAGGCCGTCGGGCTGCACCCGGAGGGGCTGCCCGGCGATGCGCCGTGGCTGCTGCTGCGCGAGGCCGCCTCGGCGCTGCGCACGGTGCACGAGCTGGACATGGTGCACCGGGACCTCAAGCCGTCGAACGTGATGCTGACCCTCGACGGCTGCACCCTCATCGACTTCGGCGTCGCCCGCGCCGCCGACCAGAGCCGCCTGACCAAGACCGGGATGGTGGTCGGCACCCCCGCCTACATGTCGCCCGAACAGGCCTCGGGCGCGCGGACGCTGACCGGTGCGGCCGACGTGTTCGCCCTGGGCGCGCTGATCGCGTACGCGGTGAGCGGGAGTTCGCCCTTCGGCGAGGGCGCGGGCCTCGACCTCCTCTACCGCATCGTCCACGACGAGCCCGACCTCCAGCGGCTCCGCGAGCGCGACCCGGCTCTCGCCGACGTCGTCGTCTCCTGTCTGGACAAGGACCCCGAAGGCCGTCCCACCGCCGCCGAACTGGTGCGGCTCGCCGATGCCGAGGGCCCGTTCACGGAGCCGCTGTGGCCCGAGGCGGTCACGGCGGTGCTCTCCGAGCGGGCGGCGTTCTCGGCTCGGGTCCCGGCGGCCGAGGCGCTGCGGACCGCGCCGCACACGCCCCCGCAATCCGGTGCTCAGCAGGGACCCGGGGCTCCGGGGAAGCCCGGGACACCGGAGGGCCCCGGGGCCGCGAAGGAACCCGGGGCCGGGGAGCCCGGGGCCGGGGAACCCGGGGCCGGGGAACCCGGGGCCGTGGAACCCGGGGCCGGGGAGCCCGTGCGGTCCGGCCCGCGGAAGGAGCACCGCCGCCGCAACCGGATCCTGCTCGCCGTGATCCCCGTCGTCGTCGCGGCCGGCGCCACCACCGCCGTCCAGTTCCTCCCGCACTCGTCCGGCGCGCCCCGGGCCGGCGGCAGCCCGTCCGGCCGGTCCTCCGTGAGCGCCGGGGCCGTACCGACCGCGTCCACGCCGGGCCCGGGTACGGCCGAACCCGCGAAGTCCGGTTCCGCCACACCCGGCAAGAACGACAGGAACGACAAGAACGGAGGGAACGGGAAAGGCGGCAAGGACGAGAAGGACGGCAACGCCCCGGCGGGCTCGGGCAGCCGCGACGCAGGCGGTGGCGGTGGCGGTGGCGGTGGCGCGGACCACGGCGGCGGATCGGGGTCCGGGTCGGGGTCCGGAAGCGGGAACGACGACGGCAACGGCGGCCGGAACGGGTCAGGATCCGGCTCGGGGTCCGGTTCGGGTTCGGGCAGCGGCTCCGGCAGCGGCTCCGGTTCCGGCAGCGGCTCCGGTTCCGGCAGCGGCTCGGGTGGCTCGGCCGGCGGTGGATCCGGCGGCACGCCCTCGTCCGGCGGCGCCCACCTCTACCAGAACGGCGACACCGGAAAGTGCCTGACCAGCCAGTACTCGGCGGCGTCCACCGGTGACTGCGCGGACTCGACCGCGGCCTGGACCGTCCGCAGCGCCTCCGGCGGCGCCTTCCAGTTGGTCGGCAGGCAGAGCGGTCAGTGTCTGAGCGCGAACTTCAGCGGGCAGAGCGTGTTCGTGGGCGCCTGCGACGGCCAAAGCCCGCGGCTGTGGCGCGCGGGGACCGGGAACACCCTGGTCAGCGTCTTCAACGGCGGCTGCCTGGACATCGGCTTCGGCGGCAACGTGTCGGCCACGCCCTGCACGTCCGGGAAGGCCTCCCAGCGCTGGGCGAGGCACTAGCCGACGACACCGGTCCGACCGCGCTGGCCGGTCGGACCCCAGGTCCCGCTGGCCCTCAGCCTCCGCTGGCCCTCAGCCCCCGTTGACCCTCAGGCCCGCCCGCGCGGGCCCGCCG
>NZ_JBHJUW010000024.1:0-82984 GCF_042268205.1 Streptomyces sp. NPDC056160 | reverse complement strand
CGGGGGGGCGGGGGGTGCTTCCGCGGGCCCGCCCTGCCGCGTTTCGCGCGCGGGCGCAGCCGTCCTCCTGCTGCTCCGCTCCACCTGGCTCCGGACCCCCTACTGCCCCGTCTGCGTGCGCAGCCATTCCTCCACCTCACCGACGTGGGCCGCCGCTGCCGCGCGGGCCGCTTCCGGGTCGTGCGCGGTCAGGGCGCGGAAGATCGCGGCGTGTTCGCGGCGGGTGCGGGCGAAGGCGCCCTCCTCCTGGTAGCCGCGCCAGACCCGGGCGCGGAACGTGCGTGAGGACAGGCCGTCCAGGATCGCGGCCATCGTCTCGTTGCCCGCGGCCGCCGCGATCTCCCGGTGGAAGGCGAGGTCGTGGGCGAGGATCTCCTCCGGGTCGTCGGTGGCGTTCATCGCCATCAGGTGCTTCTCCACCTCGGCCAGCCGGTCCGGGGTGATGCGCGCCGCCGCCAGCGCGCTCGCCGTCGACTCCAGGACGCGGCGCACCTCCAGCAGCTCCACCAGGCGCGGTCCGCGCGTCAGGTCGGCCACGACACCGAACGTCTCCAGCAGGTCGCCGGCCTCCAGCTGGGTGACGTATATGCCGGAGCCGTGCCGGGCCTCCAGCACGCCGAGCACGGTGAGCGCGCGGATCGCCTCGCGCATGGAGCTGCGGGAGATGCCCAGTCCGGCTGCCAAGTCGCGTTCGGTGGGCAGCCGTTGGCCCGGCTCCAGCCGCCCCTCGGCGATCATCGCCTTGATCTGCTCGATGGCGCGCTGCGTCACCGTGCCCTTCGGTCCGGCCTGCGCGGCGCTCGCCGCGCCGTCCGGCTCCGTCTGCGCCCGCTGGGCCGGCCCGGTCGCGGTCTCCTCCACGCCATTCCTCCTGTCGCCGTGCGCCGCAGTCTAACCACCGAGGTGGTCGGACCACTATGGCCGCCAGGACGGAAAAGGTGGCTCCGAAGGGTGTTGTGCGCGCCAAGTGGTCTGATAAGTATGCGGCAACTGCTCGATCTCGCTCGATGAGGAGCCGACAGATGGCCGGCACAGAAGTGCGGAACGGACGGCAAGGCAGGCGGCGGCACGGCAGGCGGACCTGTGCGTGGGCGGTGCGCGCGACGGCCGTGGCCGCCTGCGGCGCCCTGGCGCTGACGGCGTGCGGCAGCACCAAGGACAGCGGCGCCGCCGGAGCCAAGGGCGACGGGAGCGGCAGGGTCGGGGTGATCCTGCCCCTGCTGACCTCGCCGTTCTGGCAGTCGTACAACGACTACGTGCCCAAGATGGCCACGGCACAGGGCGTGGACGCGATGAAGACGGTCAACTCCAACAGCGACCCCTCGCAGCAGATCACCGACATCAACAACGAGCTGAACCAGGGCGTCAAGGGCCTGGTCGTGGCCCCGCTGGACAGCGCCGCCATCCAGGCCGGCCTCGACCAGG
The DNA here is from genome assembly GCF_042268205.1 of Streptomyces sp. NPDC056160. Classification (NCBI taxonomy): domain Bacteria; kingdom Bacillati; phylum Actinomycetota; class Actinomycetes; order Kitasatosporales; family Streptomycetaceae; genus Streptomyces; species Streptomyces sp. NPDC056160. The sequence continues at coordinate 81,559 of NZ_JBHJUW010000024.1, read as the reverse complement.
CCGAGCGCAAGGGTGTCCCGGTGGTCGCCGTCGACGTGGCACCGGACAAGGGCAAGGTCGCCATGGTCGTGCGGGCGGACAACGTCGCCTACGGCGAGAAGGCCTGCCAGTACCTCGGCGCGCACATCAGCTCCGGCAAGGTCGTGCAGATCATGGGCGACCTCGCCTCCGTCAACGGCCGTGAGCGCTCAGAGGCGTTCCGCGCCTGTGTGAAGAAGCACTTCCCGAAGCTGAAGGTCCTTGAGATCCCCGCCAAGTGGGAGTCCGACACCGCCGCCGCCAAACTCGACACGCTCCTGAACGCCAACCCCGACCTCAAGGGCATCTACATGCAGGCCGGCGGCGTCTACCTCGCGCCCACCCTGCAGACCCTGAAGTCCAAGAACATGCTGAGGAAGGCCGGGACGGCCGGGCACATCGCGATCGTCTCCAACGACGGCATCCCGCAGGAGTTCGACGCGATCCGCAAGGGCGAGATCGACGCCACCGTCTCGCAGCCCGCCGACGCCTATGCCAAGTACGGCATGTACTACGTCAAGGCGGCCATGCGGGGCAAGACCTTCAAGCCCGGCCCGACCGACCACGGCTCCACCATCGTGCAGCTGCCGAACGGCACCCTGGAGGACCAGCTGCCCGCGCCCCTGGTCACCAAGGACGACGTCGACGACCCCAAGCTGTGGGGCAACACGGTCAAATGAGCATCCCCGACACGGCCCCGCTGGTCGAGGCGCGGGGCGTCACCAAACGCTACGGTCCCACCGTCGCCCTCGCCGACGGCAGGCTCACCGTACGGACCGGCGAGTCCCATGCCCTGGTCGGCCGCAACGGCGCCGGCAAGTCCACCCTCGTCACCCTCCTCACCGGGCTCCAGGCCCCCGACGCGGGCGAGGTCCGCTTCGACGGCGAGAGCGCGCCCCCGCTCACCGACCGCGACGCCTGGCGCCGCAAGGTCGCCTGCGTGTACCAGAAGCCGACCGTCGTCCCCGAACTCACCGTCGCCGAGAACCTGTTCATCAACCGGCAGCCGACCGGGCGCGGCGGGCTCATCAGCTGGCGGCGGCTGCACCGGGAGGCCGCCGACCTCCTCGCCACCTGGGACGTGCGCGTCGACCCCGAGGCCCGCACGAGCGAACTCAAGGTCGAGGACCGGCAGATGGTCGAGATCGCGCGGGCGCTGAGCTTCGGCGCGCGGTTCATCGTCCTGGACGAACCCACCGCCCAGCTCGACAACCGCGAGATCGAGCGGCTGTTCACCCGCATGCGGACACTCCAGGACTCCGGGGTCACCTTCCTGTTCATCTCGCACCACCTCCAGGAGGTGTACGAGGTCTGCCAGACGGTCACCGTGCTGCGCGACGCCCGCTGGATCACCACCGCCCCGGTCGCCGACCTGCCCAAGGCGGCCCTGGTCGAGGCCATGGCGGGCGAGACGGTCACCGAGGGCGACCTCGCGCGCGAACCGGTCGCCGCCCACGCCCCCGTCGTGCTGGCGGCGCACCGGCTCACCTCGGATGCCTACCAGGACATCGACCTCACCGTGCGCGGCGGCGAGGTCGTGGGACTGGCCGGCTCCAGCGGCAGCGGGAAGGTCGAACTGGCCGAGTCCTTCGCGGGCCTGCACACCCCCAGCGGCGGCACCGCCGAACTCGACGGCCGTGCGATGCCGTTCGGCGACGTGCGGGCCGCGCTGACGGCGGGCGCCGGCTGCGTACCGCGCGACCGGCACGAGCAGGGACTGGTGGCCGGGATGACCGTCGGCGACAACGCGACGCTCAGCGTCCTCGACCGCCTCGGCCGCCGCGGCTTCGTCTCCACGGGCGCCCGGCGCGGCTTCGCCCGTGAGCTGATCGACCGCCTCGGCATCCACACCGAGGGCCCCGAACAGCCCGTGTCCGACCTGTCCGGCGGCAACGCGCAGAAGGTCGTCATGGCCCGCGCCCTCGCCCGTGACCCCCGCCTCCTCGTCCTCATCAACCCCACCGCCGGCGTCGACGTGAAGTCCAAGGAGTCCCTGCTGGCGCGCATGGACAGCGCCCGGGACGACGGCACCGCCGTGCTCGTCGTCTCCGACGAACTCGACGACCTGCGACGCTGCGACCGCGTCCTCGTCCTCTTCCACGGCCGGATCGTCGCCGAACACCGGGCGGGCTGGCGCGACCACGAGCTGATCGCCTCCATCGAAGGAGTGGACCATGGCTGACACCAAGGCGGCCCCGCCGCTCGCGCCCCCGCACCCCGCCGGCGGCGGCTCGGCCAGGACCGTCCTGCTGCGCCGGGCCCGCGAACTGGCCCTCGTCCCCGCCCTGTTGCTGCTCATGGTGCTCGGTGCGGTCGTCAACGACTCGTTCCTCACCGAACGCAACCTGATCTCCATCCTCGGCTCGTCCGCCGCGCTCGCCATGGTGGTCCTCGCCGAGTCACTGGTGCTGATCACCGGCAAGTTCGACCTCTCCCTGGAATCGGTCGTGGGCATCGCCCCTGCCGTCGGCGCCCTGCTCGTCCTGCCCACCGCCCAGTCGGGCTGGGGCACCGAACTGGCCGCCCCGCTCGCCCTGTTCGCGATCCTCGTCGCCGGCGCGGTCGTCGGCGCCTTCAACGGCCTCCTGGTCGTCAAGTTCAGACTCAACGCGTTCATCGTGACGCTCGCGATGCTGATCGTGCTGCGCGGCCTGCTGGTCGGCGCGACCAAGGGCAAGACCCTCTTCGGCATGCCCGACAGCTTCTCCTCCCTGGCCACCACCACCTTCCTCACCATCCCCATGTCGGTGTGGCTGGCCGCCGTCGCCTTCGCCCTCACCGGCCTGGTCCTCAAGTACCACCGCGTCGGCCGCGCCCTGTACGCCATCGGCGGCAACGCGGAGGCGGCCCGCGCCGCCGGGATCCGCGTGGAGCGCGTCATGCTCGGCGTGTTCGTCGTCGCCGGAGTCCTCGCCTCCGTCGGCGGCATCATGCAGACCGGCTACGTCGGCGCGATCAGCGCCAACCAGGGCCAGAACATGATCTTCACGGTGTTCGCGGCCGCGGTCATCGGCGGCATCAGCCTCGACGGCGGCCGGGGCACCATGTTCGGCGCGCTCACCGGCGTTCTGCTGCTCGGCGTGGTGCAGAACCTGCTCACCCTCGCCCAGGTGCCGTCGTTCTGGATCCAGGCCATCTACGGCGGGATCATCCTGGTCGCCCTCGTGATCGCCCGCGTGACGACGGGCCGCGCCCAGGACTGAGCGTGCAGGTGTCCCCGGCCGTGCAGGTCACCCCGCCACCGAACGAAAGGCCCCCCGTGTCCCCGACGCCCGCCCGCATCACCGCGGTCGACACCTACGACATCCGCTTCCCCACCTCGCGCGAGCTGGACGGCTCCGACGCGATGAACCCGGACCCCGACTACTCGGCCGCCTACCTCGTGCTGCGCACGGACGGCGACGACCCGGAGGGACACGGCTTCACCTTCACCATCGGGCGGGGCAACGACGTCCAGGTCGCCGCGATCCACGCGCTGCGCCACCACGTGGTGGGACGGCCCGTCGACGAGGTGTGCGCCGACCCCGGCTCGCTCTTCCGGGACCTGATCGGCGACAGCCAACTGCGCTGGCTGGGGCCCGAGAAGGGCGTGATGCACATGGCGATCGGCGCCGTCGTCAACGCCGTGTGGGACCTCGCCGCCAAACGGGCGGGCAAGCCCCTGTGGCGACTGCTCGCCGAGGCCGATCCCCAGTGGCTGGTGGGGCAGATCGACTTCCGCTACATCACCGACGCCCTCACCCCCGCGCAGGCCCTGCACTTGCTGCGCCGGGGCAGACAGGGCGCAGCCGGACGCACGGCGCGCCTCCTGGAGCGCGGCTACCCCGGCTACACCACCTCCGCCGGCTGGCTCGGCTACGACGACGAGAAGCTGACCCGGCTCGCCGCGCAGGCCGTCGCCGACGGGTTCACGCAGATCAAACTGAAGGTCGGCGCCGACCTCGACGACGACGTACGCCGCTGCCGGGTCGCCCGCGCCGTCGTCGGGCCCGGCATCCGCATCGCCGTCGACGCCAACCAGCGCTGGGACACGGCCGAGGCGATCCGCTGGACCAAGGCGCTCGCCGAGTTCGACCCGTACTGGATCGAGGAACCCACCAGCCCCGACGACGTCCTCGCCCACGCGGCCATCCGCGAGGCGGTGGCCCCGGTGAAGGTCGCCACCGGCGAACACGTCCACAACCGCGTCGTCTTCAAGCAGATGCTCCAGGCCGGCGCCCTCGACGTCCTCCAGATCGACGCGGCCCGCGTCGGCGGCGTCAACGAGAACCTCGCCATCCTGCTGCTCGCCGCCAAGTACGGCGTCCCCGTCTGCCCGCACGCGGGCGGCGTGGGCCTGTGCGAACTGGTGCAGCACCTGTCGATGTTCGACTACGTCGCCCTCACCGGCACCACCGAGGACCGCGTCATCGAGTACGTCGACCACCTGCACGACCACTTCCTCGACCCCGTCGTGATCCGCGACGGTCACTACACGGCCCCCACCGCACCGGGTTTCTCGGCCGCCATGCGCCCGGAGTCCATCGAGCGCTACACCTTCCCCGGCGGCACCTTCTGGGCTGCCGACCTCGCGCAGCAGAACCGGCCGGACCGCCACGACCAGCAGAAGGGACACGCGGCATGAGCGACTTCGACGGACTGAGGGCCCTGGTGACGGGCGGCGCCTCCGGCATCGGGCGGGCCACCGCAGCTCTCCTCGCCGAGTACGGCGCCCAGGTAGCCGTACTCGACCTCGACCCCTCGGCCGTGGACGAACCGCTGCACGCCTTCCGCGCCGACGTCAGGGACGACGCCTCGGTGCGCACCGCGGTCGAGTCGGCGGCCGACGCCCTCGGCGGCGTGGACATCCTCGTCAACAACGCCGGGATCGGCGCCCAGGGCACGGTAGAGGACAACGACGACGAGGAGTGGCGCCGCGTCTTCGACGTCAACGTCCTCGGCATGGTCCGCACCGCCCGCGCCGCCCTGCCCCACCTGCGCGCCTCCGACCGTGCCGCGATCGTCAACACCTGCTCGATCGCGGCCACCGCGGGACTGCCGCGGCGCGCGCTCTACAGCGCCACCAAGGGCGCCGTGTACTCCCTCACCCTGGCCATGGCCGCCGACCACGTCCGCGAGGGTATCCGCGTCAACTGCGTCAACCCGGGCACCGTGGACACCCCGTGGGTGGGCCGGCTGCTGGACGCCGCCCCCGACCCGGCCGCCGAACGCGCCGCCCTGAACGCCCGCCAGCCCACCGGCCGCCTGGTGAGCGCCGCCGAGGTGGCCGCCGCCATCGCCTACCTGGCGGGCCCGTTCTCCGGCGCCACCACCGGCACCGCCCTCGCCGTCGACGGCGGCATGCAGGGCCTGCGGCTGCGCCCGGTGGGACAGTGACCGCCCTCGGCCGCAGCGGCGTCGAGGTGGGCCCCCTCGGCTTCGGCGCCGCCGCCCTGGGCAACCTGTACACCGAGGTGACCGAGGACCAGGCCCACGAGGCCGTGGCAGCCGCCTGGGAGTGCGGCATCCGCCACTTCGACACCGCCCCCCACTACGGGCTCGGCCTGTCCGAACGCCGCCTGGGCGCCGCACTGCGCACCCGCCCCCGCGGCGCGTACACCGTCTCCACCAAGGTGGGCCGCCGCCTCGAACCCGCCGACGGCACCGGTGACGACCTGGGCGCCGGCTTCGCGGTGCCCGCCGACCACCGCCGCGTCTGGGACTTCACCGCCGACGGCGTCCGCCGCACCCTGGAGGCGAGCCTGGACCGCCTCGGCCTGGACCGCGTCGACGTCGTCTACCTGCACGACCCCGACGACCACGCCGAGCAGGCCTTCCGCGAGGGCTACCCGGCACTGGAGAAGCTCCGCTCCGAGGGAGTGATCGGCGCGATCGGCGCGGGCATGAACCAGTCCGCGCTGCTCACCCGCTTCGTCCGCGACACCGACGTCGACGTGGTGCTGTGCGCGGGCCGCCACACCCTCCTCGACCACAGCGCCCTCACCGACCTGTTGCCCGCCGCTCAGGAACGCGGGGCCTCGGTCGTCGTCGGCGGCGCCTTCAACTCCGGTCTGCTGGCGGACCCGCGGCCGGGGGCGACGTACGACTACGCGCAGGCACCCGCCCGGCTGCTCGAACGCGCGCTGCGCATGAGGGAGATCGCCACCGCCCACGGCATCACCCTGCGCGCCGCCGCCCTCTCCCACTGCGCCGCGCACCCCGCCGTCGCGAGCGTCCTGGTCGGCGCCCGCTCGGCCGCCGAAGTACGCGACTGCGCCGAGCAGTTCGCCGTCCCCGTCCCCGCCGCCTTCTGGCAGGAACTGCGCGAGACGGGCCTGCTGCCCCCCGAGGAGCCGTCATGAGAGTCGCCCTGCACACCAAGGTACGCGCCGACCGCGTCGCCGCCTACGAGGCCGCCCACCGAGAGGTCCCGCCGGAACTCACCACGGCCATCCGCGCCGCCGGTGCCACCGCCTGGACCATCTGGCGCAGCGGATGCGACCTCTTCCACCTCCTGGAGTGCGAGGACTACGCCCGGCTCCTCGCCGAACTGGAGGAGCTGCCCGTCAACGTGGCCTGGCAGGCGCGGATGGCCGACCTGCTCGACGTCGTCCACGACTACTCCCGCGACGGTGCCGACGCGGGCCTGCCCGTCGTCTGGGAACTGCCGTGACCGTCGACGCCCACCACCACGTCTGGGACCTGTCCGTACGCGACCAGGACTGGATCACCGGCCCCGAACTCAGCGCGCTGCGCCGTGACTTCACGATCGCGGACCTGGCGTCGCAGGCCCGCGCGGCCGGGGTCGAGCGCACGGTCCTCGTCCAGACGGTCACCGTGGCCGAGGAGACCCCGGAGTTCCTGGCCCTGGCCGAGACCCACGCGCTCGTCGCGGGCGTCGTCGGCTGGGTGGACCTCACCCGCCCGGACGTCGCCGACGAACTGGCCCGCCTGCGCGCGCTGCCCGGCGGCCGGTACCTCAAGGGCGTCCGCCACCAGGTGCAGTCCGAACCCGACCCGCGCTGGCTGCTGCGCGCCGACGTGGGCCGCGGCCTGGCCGCCGTGGCGGACGCGGGACTGGTGTACGACCTGGTCGTCGTCCCGCGCCAGCTGCCCGCCTGCGCCGAGGCGGCGGCCCTCCATCCGGGGCTGACCTTCGTCCTCGACCACCTGGGAAAGCCGCCCGTCGCCTCGGGCGGCACGGAGCCCTGGGCGGGCGCCGTCCGTGCGCTGGCCGCGCGGCCCAACACCGTCTGCAAGCTGTCGGGCCTGCTCACGGAGGCGGACCCCGCCCGCCGGACCACCGCCGACCTGCGCCCCTACGCGGACACCGTGCTGGACGCCTTCGGCCCGCAGCGGCTGATGTTCGGCTCCGACTGGCCGGTGTGCACCCTGGCGGCGTCCTACCCCGACGTCCTCACCACCGCCCGCCGGCTGACCGCCGCGCTCGGCGAGCACGAGCGCGCGGCGGTCTTCGACGGGACGGCCACCCGGGTCTACGGGCTGGCTCAGTCCAGCTCGTAGTCGAACCAGATGCGGTGCGTGCCGTCCGCGTCCACGGCCAGGCCGCCTCTGCCGCGTATCCCGGACAGCTCGTCCCTGCCGCCGGCGGGGACGACGGTGAAGAACTCCGCGCTGCGGTCGCTGCCCGTCGTCGTGGCCGAGTGGACGAAGTCGAAGGCGCCCGTAGCTCTCCTGCCACCGACCGTAGCGGGACGGTCTGACAACGGGTTCTGGTCAGGCCCGCCCCGCCGTCCCCGCCAACCGGCTCGGCGCCAGGAACTCCCGGACATACGTACGGTCCCAGCAGGCGCCGGTGGCGCGCAGTTCCCGCCAGGTCGTGTACCGGTAGCGGAACAGGCGGGCGCGGACGTAGCGCGGCGGCCGGTCGGGCGGGAAGGGGGAGCGGCGCAGCAGCCTGAGGGTGTCGCGGTCGTTCTCCAGGAGCCGCTCCACGAGCGCGCCGAACCACGGCCCGGCGTACGCGGGGGAGAGCGCGGCGAACCACATCAGCCAGTCCAGGCGCAGGTGGTACGGCGCGAACTGGCGCGGCCAGTGCCGTACGTCCCCGGGCTTGCCCCGGAACTCGTACTCCCGCCAGTCGGAGTCCTCGCGCGGCACCTCGTCCAGGGTGCCCTCGATCACCACCTCGTAGCGGACCCGGCTGACGCTGCCGAAGGCCCCGTAGGTGTTGACCAGGTGCAGCGGGTCGAAGGAACGGTTCATGACCTGGCGGCGGGAGACCATGTTCAGTACGGGGCGGTAGCTGAGCCCCGCCAGCAGCACGGCGACGGCCAGGACGACCACCTCGTACCACAGCGGTGTCGCCGGCGCCGGGGACGGCGGGGAGCCCGGCCATCGCACGGTGGACAGGGCCAGCACGACGGTGATCCAGTTCAGCCACGCGAAGTTGCCCGACAGCACCAGCCACAACTGGGTCAGGATCATCAGCGACGCGGCGGCCGTGGCGATCGGCTGCGGGGTGAACAACAGGAACGGCACCACCAGTTGCGTGACGTGGTTCGCGGCCGTCTCGGCCTTGTGCAGCGGGGCGGGCAGATGGTGGAAGAACCAGCTCAGCGGGCCCGGCATCGGCTGCGTCTCGTGGTGGTAGTACAGGCAGGTCAGGTTCCGCCAGCACGCGTCGCCGCGCATCTTGATCAGCCCCGCGCCGAACTCCACCCGGAACAGGATCCAGCGCAGCAGGAACAGCACCACCACGGGCGGGGCGACCTCGCCGTTGCCCAGGAACACCGCCAGGAACCCCGTCTCCAGCAGCAGCGACTCCCAGCCGAAGCCGTACCAGGTCTGCCCGACGTTCACGATCGACAGGTACAGCGCCCACGGCACCAGCCACAGCAGCATGCAGCCCCACAGCGGCAGCCACCCGTCCAGCCCCGCGAGCAGCACCGCCGACACCGCGCAGCCGCCCCAGGCGACCACCGCGAAGAGCCGGTCGGAGTAGCGCAGGTGGAACAGGCTCGGCGCCCGGCGGAAGGGCACCCGCGCCACGAACCGGGGGATCGGCAGCATGCCCCGCTCGCCCAGCAGCGCCCGGAACTGCAGGGCCGCCGTCAGGAACGACACGAGGTACACGGCGGCCAGCGCCCGCTGGAACACCAGCCGGCCCATCCAGTACTCGGGTGCGGTGAACCATCCCACGGCCGTGCACGCCCCTCTCCTCGCGGCTTCCCTCAGGTCCTCCTCGGGTTCCCCCGGTCCTCCTCTGGTTCCCCCGCTTCCCACTCGAAGAATCAGGCAAATGCTGGCAAGGTGGCCCCATGGCTGAACGGGGAGCGCACGCCCTGTCACTCCCGGACGACTGGCCCGCGCACCCGGATCCGATCCTGGCACTCAACCGCATGGGCAGCTTCGACTGGGACCTGGACACCGGTCTGCTCAGCATGGACGCGCAGACCCTCAAGATCTTCGATCTCACCTCCGAGGAGTACGACGGCCGCCCCGAGAGCCTGGCCCGCCGCATCCCCGGCCAGGAGGGCCGCCGCCTGGACGCCATGGTGGCCCGTGCGCTGAAGGGCGGCAGCGAGAACTACGGCACGTACATGCGCGTGCGCCGCCGTGACGGCACCCTGCGCTGGGTCCACACCCAGGGCTACATCCGCCGCGACGGGGCCGGCCGCCCGCAGCGGATCATCGGCATCATCCGGGACGCCACCGACGAACTCGACGACATCGCGGGCCGCCAGGAGCGCGTCGCCCGGGCCGTCGCCCGCCGCGAGCAGACCAACGTCGTCCAGGCCACCACGGCCGCCCTCGCCCACGCGCACACCGTCCAGGACGTCATCGACGTCGTCAAGGACAGCCACGGACTGGCCCTGCTCGGCTCCACCAGCCTGGTCCTCGGCCTCGTCGAGGCGGGCCGCATCCGGCTCGTCGCCGAGGGGCCCGAGGGCAGCTCCGTCCCCGGCACCCGCGTCACCCGGATCGACGAGCCCTACCCGATGAGCGAGGCGGTCCGCACCCTCAGCCCGCGCTTCATCGAGTCCCCGGAGGACTTCGCCGAGCGCTACCCCATCCTGTGGCCGCACATCACGGACCTGCGCATCACCTCGGCCGCCTACCTCCCGCTGGTCGCACAGGGCCGCCCGATCGGCGGCATGGGCCTGCTCTACAGCGGCCGGCACGGCTTCTCCCAGGAGGAGCGCAACGTCCTCGTCGCCCTCGGCAGCAGCATCGCGCAGAGCCTGCAGCGGGCCATGCTCTACGAGCAGGAGAAGGACCTCGCCCAGAGCCTCCAGCAGGCCATGCTGCCGCGCACCATCCCCAGCGTCCCCGGCGCCGACGTCGCCGTGCGCTACCGCTCCGGGTACGCGGGCGGCTCCCTGGGCCGCGACATCGGCGGCGACTGGTACGACCTCATCCCGCTCCCCGGCGGCCGGGTCGGCGCCGTCATCGGCGACGTCCAGGGCCACGACACGCACGCCGCCGCCGTCATGGGCCAGCTGCGCATCGTCCTGCGGGCCTACGCCGCCGAGGGCCACACCCCGGCCACCGTGATGGCCCGCGCCTCCGTCTTCCTGCACGAACTGGACACCGACCGCTTCGCGACCTGCCTGTACGCGGAGGCCGACCTGTCCACCGGCGTCGTCCAGGTCGTCCGCGCCGGCCACATCGACCCGCTGGTGCGGCACGTCGACGGCACCTGCCACCGGGTCGAGGCCGACGGTGGCCTGCCGCTCGGCCTGTCCGCCGAGTTCGGCAGCCTGGAGTACCCGGTCTGCGCCATGGAACTCGACCCCGGACAGTCCCTGGTGCTGTGCACCGACGGCCTCGTGGAACAGCCCGGCGCCGACCTCGACGACGGCATGCGGGCCCTGGTCGCGTCCATCGCGGCCGGTCCCGAGGACGTACGGGACCTCGCCGACCGGTTGATCGCCATGGCGGAGGAACGCGGCGGCGACGACGACGTGGCCCTGCTCGTGCTGCGCCGTCGCGCGCTCACGGAACGGCAGCCCGTCGGCCGGCTCCAGCAGCACGTCGCCCCCGGCGACCCCGAGGCGCTCACCGGAGCCCGGCACCTGATCCGCGCCACCGTGCGCTCCTGGGGCGCCCGCGAACGCTCCGACGAGATCGAACTCGTGGCCGACGAACTCATCACCAACGCGCTGATGCACACCGAGGGTGCAGCCGTGGTCACCCTGCGGGTGCTCACCGGCACCGACCGGCGGCTCAGGGTCGAGGTCGAGGACTCCTCCAGCGCCCTGCCGCGCCGCCGCGAACCGGGGGAGCAGGGCGTCTCCGGCCGGGGCCTGCTGCTCGTCGACCGGCTCGCCGACGTGTGGGGCGTGGAGGCGCGCGGCGGCGGCAAGTGCCTGTGGTGCGAGTTCGTCGTGGGCCGGGCGGAGTGAGCGTAGCCGGGAGCCGGGAGCCGGGAGCCGGGAGCCGGGGCCGGGGAGCATGCCTGCGCCGCGTGGCGCTGACAGCTGAGTAGGGCGCCGGTCAGTCGCAGAGCCACGACCGCCGGAACCCGCGTACGAGTATCAATGTCAGCGGCCGGTGGCACTCTGGAACCATGCCGGAACTGCCCGAGGTGGAAGCGCTCAAGGACTTCCTGACCGAGAACCTGGTCGGTCACGAGGTGGTCCGGGTGCTGCCCGTCGCCATCAGCGTCCTGAAGACCTACGACCCGCCCCTCACCGCCCTCGAAGGCCACGAGATCACCGCTGTCGGCCGGTACGGGAAGTTCCTGGACCTGGCGACCGGTGGCGGCCCGCACCTCGTCACCCACCTCGCCCGCGCGGGCTGGCTGCAGTGGAAGGACCGCCTGCCCGACGGCGTGCCCCGCCCCGGCAAGGGCCCCCTCGCCCTGCGCGTCGCCCTGGAGACCGGCGCGGGTTTCGACCTCACCGAGGCCGGCACCCAGAAGCGGCTCGCGGTGTACGTGGTGCGCGACCCGCGTCAGGTGCCGGGCATCGCCCGCCTCGGCCCCGACCCGCTGGCCGACGGCTTCGACGAGGAACGCTTCACGCGGCTCCTGGCGGGGGAGCGGCGGCAGCTCAAGGGCGCCCTGCGCGACCAGAGCCTGATCGCGGGCGTGGGCAACGCCTACAGCGACGAGATCCTGCACGCGGCGCGTATGTCCCCCTTCAAACTGGCCGCCTCCCTGACCCCGCAGGAGACCCGAAGACTGTACGAGGCGCTGCGCACCACCCTGACCGAGGCCGTGGAGCGCTCCCGGGGGCTCGCGGCCGGCCGGCTGAAGGCGGAGAAGAAGAGCGGCCTCAGGGTGCACGGCCGTACCGGCGAGCCGTGCCCGGTGTGCGGCGACACCATCCGCGAGGTCTCCTTCAGCGACTCCTCGCTGCAGTACTGCCCGACCTGCCAGACCGGCGGGAAACCGCTGGCGGACCGCAGACTCTCCCGGCTGCTCAAATAGCGCGCGGGCGGGGGCCCCGGCGGTGCGGGCGGGTCAGTGCGCGGCGAGCGTCACGAGCCGCTGCCCGGCCGCCGTACGCACCTGGAAGCGGGCGGTCCGGCCGGGACGCAGCGCCGCGGCGCCGGCCACGGTGACCGTCCGGCCCTCGCGCGGCACGGAGCGTGGCGTGGCCCGCCGGTAGAGGAGCAACTGCCGGGCGGTCGGGCCGAACTCGGTGAGGTGCGCCGGCTGGGCGAAGAGGCCAGGCGGCCGTGGGCCGGACGAGGGCGCGGGCCGCGGATCAGAAGAGGTGGATGGCGAGGTGCCCCAGGGGCAGGCCCAGCTGCCAGGCGGGCGTCCACACCTTCGGTCCCTCGTCCTCGCCGACCGCTCCGGTGCCGTCCGGCACCGCGTCCAGGTCGGGCGCGAGCAGCTCGGTCTCCTCCAGCCAGCGCCAGGCGGCCTCGGCCAGCGCCAGGTCGGGCGAGGGCGCGCCGCAGGCGTACGCGTCGGCCGTGAGACAGGCCAGGCGCTCGCGCACCCAGTCCTGCCACGGCTGGTCGTACGCGGTCAGCGACAGCCACGTCTCCAGCTGCGAGACGACCCGGATGCCCGACAGCTCGCCCCCGGTGTCGGACAGGAAGACGGTCAGCGCGAGCGCGTCCCGTCCGGCGCGGAACTCCACCGACGCAGGCGGCATCAGGTCGCCGGTGCGCAGCAGTTCCTCGGCGATGTACTCGGCGTACAACCAGGCCATCGGAACGACCAGTTCACCGCCGTCGCCGTCGCCGTCCGTGCTCTCTTGACCTCTGTGCAGCATCCCTTCCTGCCTTCCTCCGGTGCGTGCGCGTCGCTCGGCCCCGGCCCCTGGGACGGAGCCTGTGCGGAACACGGATGAGAACAGCCGATTACTCAACCGTGGTCCACAGCAAGGCGCTTTACGGAGGCTTGACCCGGGAGTCCGTTTCACCGCAGGTCGACCGCGTAGCCCGGGAGCACCCTGCGCAGGGCGCGCAGCGCGTAGTACGCGCGGGACTTCACGGTACCGGGCGGAATGCCCAGGATCTCCGCGGTCTCCGCCACACTGGCCCCGCGGAAGTACACCAGCACCAGTACTTCACGGTGCCGCGGAGTGAGTGTCTTCACAGCCCGGCGCACATCGAGCGCGGCGGCGGAGCGTTCGGCGTGGTCGGCGATCACCCGCGTGCTCTCCAGGACCGCGTCGCCCACCTCCGGCGGCCTGGCCTGCCGGGCCCGGCGCGCGTCGATGGCGAGGCGCCGGGCGACGGTCAGCAGCCAGGGCCGTACGGAGTCGAAGGCGTCGGCGCGCAGTGCCTCCGGGTGCTGCCAGGCACGAACGAGCGTCTCCTGGAGCAGGTCCTCGGCGCGCTGCCGGTCGCCCTCGCACAGGCGCAGCAGCAGTGCGAACAGGGGCCTGGCGTGCTCGCGCTGGAGCGCGGCGAGTTCGTGCTCGGCGGTCGTGCCACCGGCGGCCGTCGTCGCGGCGGCCGCGACGACGGCGGGTGTCGTACCGGCGGGCGCCGCGGGGGCGGCCCTCGTGCGGGCGGGCGCCGGCTGGGGCGGGAGGGTGGTTCCGGCCGTCATGGCCGTATCGCATCGCAGAGGGCCGTGCGGGGACAGGGCGCGCGCACCGCTGTGCGGCGGACGGTCGATCGCGTCGGCGAACGGTGCGACGAACGGTCGGCCGGCCGCCGTAGGCCTGCCCGGAGGGCACCGTTCGGACCAAGGGTGACGTACCGTCCGGGCGGGGTCGCGGAGGTCCGCCCGGCTCAGCCCCGCTCGTCGCGGCGCGGAGCCAGCGCCGACCGCTTGTACGAGTAGCCGAAGTAGATCACGCACCCGATCAGGAACCACACCACGAACCGCACCCAGGTCTGCCACTGCAGGAACGTGATCAGCCAGATCGAGAAGACGATCCCCAGGGCCGGCACGAACGGCATCCACGGGGTGCGGAAGGCGCGCGGCAGGTCCGGCTGCCTGTAGCGCAGCACGACCACCGCCGCGCACACCACCACGAACGCCAGCAGGATGCCGATGTTGGTCAGTTCGGCCGCCTCCGCGATCGGCAGGAAACCGGCGATGACGGCGGAGGCGACCCCGACGATCCACGTCACCCGGGTCGGCACGTGCCGGGTGGGGTGCGTCTTCGCGAACCAGCGCGGCAGCAGCCCGTCCCGGGACATCGAGAACCACACCCGGGTCACACCCAGCATGAACGTGAACATCAAGGTGAGGATGCCGATGATCGCGCCCACCGCGATCACGTCCGCCAGCCTGCTCAGACCCACCGACTTGAACGCGGTCGCGAACCCGCTCTCCTTGTCGATGTCCTTGTACTTCTGCATACCGGTCAGCACCAGGCAGGCCGCCACGTACAGCACCATCGCGATCACCAGCGAGTAGATGATCGCCTTGGGCATGTGCCGCTGGGCGTCCTTGGACTCCTCGGCCGCCGTCGACATGGCGTCGTAGCCGAAGACCGCGAAGAACACGGTCGCCGCGCCGGTGAACGCCCCGCTGACCCCGTACGGGAAGAACGGGTGGTAGTTCGCGCTGTGGATGTGGAACACACCCACCACGATCACCACCAGCACCACGACGACCTTCAGCACCACGACGACCATCTCGAAACGGGCCGCGTTGCGGATGCCGAGGTTCAGCAGCCAGGCGATGAGCAGGCACAGGATCGCCGCGAACAGATCGACCCTGTGCCCGGACCCGGTTCCGGGCGCGCCCAGCATCCACGTGGGGAGGTGGGCGCCCATGTCCTCGACGAGGAAACTGAAGTAGCCGGAGATGCCGATGGCGACCACCGCCACGATCGCCGTGTACTCCAGGAGCAGGTCCCAGCCGATGAACCAGCCCGCGAACTCGCCGAGGACCGCGTACCCGTAGGTGTAGGCCGAGCCCGCCTTCGGGATCAGGCCCGCGAACTCCGCGTACGACAGCGCGGCGCACGCGCTGGCCACGCCCGCGATCAGGAAGGAGACGAGGACGGCCGGACCGGCCGTGCCGTTGGCCACCGTGCCGGCCAGCGTGAAGATGCCCGCGCCGATGATGCCGCCCACGCCGATCGCGGTGAGCTGCCACAACCCGAGCGACCGTTCGAGTTTCGGTCCCTCGCCGGCTTCCGACTCCTCGATGTGTTCGATGGGTTTACGGCGGAGAATGCCCTCGCCCATACGGAGCCCGGCCATGCGCCTCACCTCTTCGCAGACGGCAATCGGCTGACGGCGGATCATGATGGCCCAGGGCCGCCGGGTACGGAAGACGCCACGCAAGCCCCGCAGGTCGCGGGGAGGGCCGGGACGGACCGCTACGGGACCACCGTCACCGGCCACCTTCCCGCCTTCACCAGGCGTACCGCCACCGAGCCGATGATCCGGTGGCCGGCCTGCTCGGAGGCGCCGACGACCACCGCGTCCGCCTTCAGCTCGTCGGCGGCCGTCACCAGGCCGTTGTACGGATCGCCGCGGAAGGTGTGGAACTCCCAGCGGACCTCGAATATCCCCTTCAACCGCTCGGCGGACGCACGGATCTGCTGGACCAGGTCCTCGGCGATCTCGTCGGTCGTCTCGGCCACCGGAGCACCCATCGCAGCCCCCGCCGACATCACCGGCTGCACGTACACGACGGCCAGCCGGGCGCCCTGACGCCGGGCCAGGCCGGCGGCGTAGGCGGCGGCCCGCATGGAGGAGTCGGAGCCGTCCACCCCGGTCACGATCACCTTCGGCCCGTCGGTGCCCCGCTCGAACCGGTCCGCCTGCCGCTCGTGCTCCTCGTGCTGTTCCGTCACGCTGAGTAGCTTATCGGAAGACCCCCCTCCGCCCCCTCCCGGGGAGCCCCGAAAACCCGGCTCCGCCGCCGTCCACGCGTACCCCGCCGACTCCGGGCCGGCGGCCGTGGCCGGCGGGCGCGCCGGGACCCGCTCCCGTGTCCCGGCGTTCCCGGTCGGGCCGCCACCCGCGTGTCCCGACGCGCCGCCCACGTCCCCCGGGTCACCCCTGCCCGGGCGGCCCGAACGGCCGTCCCCGCCCCCGTCCGGGCCTCCTTCCCGCCCCCTCCGACGGGCGCCCCCGCCGCCGTCTTCCTACAGTCGGAACCATGAGTACCAGCCCCCCAAGGCCATGACCGTCACCGTCGGCGCCGCCCCGCCCCGGGGCGGGACAGAACCCGCCCGGCCGACGGGCAGCGGCCTGCTGGGCCGGGTGCCCGAGGTGTTCGGTGTCTTCTTCGGGGCCCTCGCCCTGCTGTGCGCCCTGCTCGACCTCATCGCGCCGCTGCGCGGCCTGCTGCGGCCCGTCGTCCGCTTCCTCGATCTGCTGCTCGTCCCCGTCAGCGCCAACCTCGCCTATGCCGCGTTCCTGTTCCTGCTGGCCGGCGCGACCGCCGCCCGCAAGAAGGTCGCCTGGTGGCTGGTGGTCGTCTACCTCGGCCTGGTCATCCTCAGCGACGCCCTGGGCCTCGCACTGGGCGGGTACGCCGAGTCGCTGCCCTCCCTCGTCCTGTGCGGCCTCGCGCTGCTCCTGCTGGTCGCCGCCCGCCGCGAGTTCTACGCCGCCTCCCGGCGCGGTGCCGTGTGGCGGGCGCTGGCCGTGCTGGCCGTCGGACTCCTCGCCGCCGTCCTGGCCGGCTGGGGCCTGGTCGCGCTCTTCCCCGGCACCCTGCCGATCGGCCTGCACCTGGCGTGGTCCGCCAACCGGGTCATGGGCGGCCTGGTCTCCGCCCGTGACTTCGACGGCCGCCCGCCCCGCCCGGTCACCTTCGTGCTCGGCCTGCTCGGCGCGCTCGCCCTGCTCAACGCGGCCGCCACCCTCTTCCGCTCGCAGCGCCTGGAAGCGGCCCTGCACGGCGACGAGGAGACCCGCATCCGCGCTCTGCTGCGGGCCTACGGCGAGGACGACTCGCTCGGCTACTTCGCCACCCGCCGCGACAAGGCCGTCGTCTTCTCGCCCAGCGGCAAGGCGGCGGTCACCTACCGTGTCGAGGCCGGCGTCTGCCTGGCCAGCGGCGACCCCGTCGGCGACCGCGAGGCCTGGCCGCACGCCATCGCCGCCTGGCTGGAAGCGGCCCGCCGGTACGCCTGGACGCCCGCCGTGATGGGCGCCTCCGAGGACGGCGCCCGTGCCTACGTCCGCGCCGGCCTCGGCGCCCTCCAGCTCGGCGACGAGGCGATCGTGCACATCGCGGACTTCGACCTCGGCGGCCGGGACATGCGCGTGACCCGGCAGGCCGTGCACCGCGTCCGCCGCACCGGGGCCACCTGCCGCGTCCGCCGCCATGCCGCCCTCACCGACGAGGAGATGGAGGAGGTCGTCGACAAGGCCGACGCCTGGCGGGACACGGAGACCGAACGCGGCTTCTCCATGGCCCTGGACCGCCTCGGCGACCCGGCCGACGGCGACTGCCTGCTCGTCGAGGCCCTGAGCGCCGACGGCCGGCTGCTCGCGCTGCTCTCCTTCGTGCCCTGGGGCCGCCACGGCGTCTCCCTCGACCTGATGCGCCGCGACCGCACCGCACCCAACGGCATCATGGAGTTCATGGTCGCCGAGCTGTGCGCCGCCGCCCCCGCGCTCGGCGTGCGCCGGATCTCCCTGAACTTCGCCGTCTTCCGCTCCGTCTTCGAGGAGGGCGCCCGCATCGGTGCCGGACCGGTGCTGCGCCTGTGGCGCCGGCTGCTGCTCTTCTTCTCCCGCTGGTGGCAGCTGGAGGCCCTGTACCGGTCCAACGCCAAATACCACCCCGAGTGGTACCCGCGCTACATCTGCTACGGCGAGACCGCCTCCCTCGCCCGCATCGGCGTCGCCTCCGGCATCGCCGAGGGCTTCGTGCCCGTACCCTCCCTGCGCAAGCTCTGGGGCAAGGGACACGCCCGGTCCGGCCCCCGTCCCGCCACCACCGACCACCTGCCCCCGCTCACCGCCCTCGGCCTCGACGGGCCTGGCCCGGCCGCCCCCGACGACCCGCTCGCCGCCCTGTCCGACCAGGTCCGCGTCCGGCACGCCCGGCTGGCACGGCTGCGGGCCGACGGCACCGACCCCTACCCGGTCGGCGCCCCCGCCCGCACCCGCACCCTCGCCGAGGTCCGCGCCCGCACCCGCGCGGGCGAACAGGTCACGGTCGCCGGGCGGATCATGCTCGTACGCGACTTCGGCGGGATCGTCTTCGCCGTCCTGCGCGACTGGTCGGGCGACCACCAGCTCGCCCTCACCCGCGACGGCACCGGCCCGGACGCCCTGGACCGCTTCCGCGCCGACACGGACATCGGCGACCACATCACCGCCGCCGGCCGCACGGGCACCAGCGACCGGGGCGAACCGACCGTCTTCGTCACCTCCTGGCAACTGCTCGGCAAGTGCCTGCGCCCCCTGCCCGACAAGCACCGCGGCCTCGCCGACCCGGAGGCCAGGGTGCGCATGCGCTACCTCGACCTCCTGGCCGGCTCCGAGGCACGCGCCGTCGTCCGGGTCCGCTCCACCGCTGTCCAGGCCCTGCGCCAGGGCCTGCTGGACCGCGGCTTCCTGGAGGTCGAGACCCCGATGCTGCAACGGATCCACGGCGGCGCCAACGCCCGCCCCTTCACCACCCACATCAACGCCTACGACCTCGACCTGTACCTGCGCATCGCCCCCGAGCTGTACCTGAAGCGGCTGTGCGTCGGCGGCCTGGAGAAGGTCTTCGAGATGGGCCGCACCTTCCGCAACGAGGGCGTCTCCCACAAGCACAACCCCGAGTTCACGATGCTGGAGGCCTACCAGGCCTACGCCGACTACGACGTGATGCTCGACCTCACCCGCGAACTGGTCCAGGGCGCCGCACAGGCCGCCTTCGGCCGCCCCGTCGCCCGCAGCGACGGCGAGGAGTACGACATCTCCGGGCCCTGGCCGGTCAGGACCGTGCACGGCGCGATCTCCGAGGCGCTCGGCGAGGAGGTCGGCCCCGGCACCGCCCTGGCGACGCTGCACCGCCACTGCGAGCGCGCCGGCGTACCGTACCGGCCGGACGACGGGCCCGGCGAGATCGTGCTGGAGATGTACGAGCGGCTGGTTGAGGAACGCACCCGACTGCCCACCTTCTACAAGGACTTCCCCACCGACGTCTCCCCGCTCACCCGGCAGCACCGCACCGACCCCCGGCTCGCCGAACGCTGGGACCTCGTCGCCTTCGGCACCGAACTCGGCACCGGCTACTCCGAACTGACCGACCCCGTCGAGCAGCGCCGCCGCCTCACCGCGCAGTCGCTGCTCGCCGCCGGCGGCGACCCGGAGGCGATGGAACTGGACGAGGACTTCCTCGACGCCCTCGAGTACGCCATGCCGCCCACCGGCGGCATCGGCATCGGCGTCGACCGGATCGTCATGTTCCTCACCGGCCTGACCATCCGGGAGACGCTCCCGTTCCCGCTGGTACGGCGCCGCTGACCGGGACCGTACGGCACCGCCCGGCCACCGGCCGCCGCCAACTGGGCCGGGCGGGTGTTTTCATGCCGCCGTACCGGTGCCGCGATGACCGTCCGGTCACTGATGAGTCATGCAGAAGGATCAGTTGTTCACGCGGCGCCGGGTGTTGCTCGCCGGGGCCGCCGCCCTCGGCGCGGCAGGCGCGGCCGGCACGGCCGGCCTGCTGCTTGCCGACTCCTCCGGCACCGCGGCGGCACCCCCCGCCGCGGGCCCCCAGGCGCGCAGCGCCCTCAAGCCCTCCGCCTACCGGCTCCGCCCGCTGACCGGCGACGTCCCGCAGCGCGCCCGGCCGCTGCCCACCAAGGTGCGCACCGCCCCCATCCTGCGCTTCTCCGGCCGCGGCCACACCATGCTGCTCACCTTCGACGACGGACCCAACCCCGACTACACCCCGCACGTCCTGGACACCCTGGCCAAGTACGACATCCGGGCGACGTTCATGGTGTGCGGAGAGATGGCCGACTGGAACCGGGACCTGCTGGCCCGGATGGCCGACGAGGGCCACGTCGTCGGCAACCACACCTGGACCCACCCGCTGCTGACCCAGCTCAGCCGCAGCGAGATCCGCGACGAGATCGAGAGCACCAGCGACGTCATCGAGAAGGCCTACGGCGAACGGCCCCTGTGGTTCCGCGCCCCCTACGGCGCGTGGAACCGCAACGTCTTCGAGCTCAACGCCGAGATGGGCATGGAACCGCTGGCCTGGACCGTCGACAGCCTCGACTGGACGACGCCCGGCACCAGCACCATCGTGCGCCGCGTCGAACGCGGAGCCGCCCCCGGGGTCGTGGTGCTCTCCCACGACGCGGGGGGCGACCGCTCGCAGACCGTGCGCGCGCTGCGCACCTACCTGCCCAGACTCCTCGACGAGGGCTACCACTTCACCGTGCCGCGCCGGAAGTACACCTGAGACGGCGCGGGCCCGCCCGGCCGGGGGTGCCGCCGTGCCGCGGCGGACCCCCGCCGTTCAGCGGACCTCGGTCAGGCGGGCGAAGACGACGACGTTGCCCTGGTAGCCCGTCTGCTTGGTGTAGTCGCCGCCGCAGGTGATGAGCCGCAGTTCCGGCGTTCCCTTCGAGCCGTACACGCGGTCGCCGGGGAAGTCGCTCTTCTCGAAAACCTCGACGCCGTACACCTCGAAAACGGCGGTCGTTCCGTCCTCGCGGTGGATCTCGACGTGGTTCCCCTTCTTGAGGGCGCCCAGTCCGTAGAAGACCGCCGGGCCCATGTGGTTGTCAACGTGACCCACCACGACGGCGGTTCCCTTCTCACCGGGGGTGACGGCGCCGGTGAACCAGCCGGCCAGGTTCGGATCGTCCGGCGGCGGTGCGGCGACCCAGCCGTCGGAGTCCACACCGACCGGGGTGACGGGCGCATCGACCCGGATGAGCGGGATCGTGACGCGGTCGGGCTCCGAGTGCCCCAGGGACGGCTCGGCGGTCGTGGCCGTGGACAGCGGGGCGGAGGTCGGACGGCCGGGATCCGGCGCCGCCGCCTTCGCGGGCTGCGGCGGCCCTTGGTCGAACTCTCCCGAGCCGTTGCGGATGAGGGCGAGCCCGGCGAGCAGGACCAGCGCTATCACGCCCCAGGGGGCACGCCTGCGCCGCGGCTGCGGCTCCTCCTCTTCCGTGATCCCGGACAGCCCGCTCGCAGACATTCGCCATCCCCTCTCGATGCGGCCGTCACCGCGTCATCCGCGCATGGCAGCACGCTAAGTCCGCCGCGCGGAACCGGCGACGGGGCGAAAGCGAACGGGTGGCGGAACGCATTTCCGTGCGCCATCCGAGGCGAGCCGTACGGGGGCTTTCTGACGACCCGTGACCTGCGCCGACAACCAACGGGGTGAATTCACCGGCCCATTGGCTCACCAGGTCGGACCAGTGCCGAAATGCGTCCGGGTACCGGGCGTCCGAGGGTCTTTCCGGGAGGTGCTTTCTCGCCGATCGACCGGGTACGGGCCCCGGGGCGCCTTCCGCGGAGGAACACATGTCCGTCATTCGTACCCCCCTGGCGGTCCTGGTGGCCGCCGTGGCCGTCGTGCTACTGGCCGCCCCCGTGGCTGTCGCGAACGGCGGCGACGCCCCGGTCGGCCGGGACCTCGGGCCGGACAACGGTCGGATCGGAGGGTTCGGCAATGGCCAGGGCAGTGGGGCCGGAGGGGACGGGGGTGGGGCCGGGGGAGAGGACAGCGGCCCCGGGGACTGGTCGGGCGGCGCACAGTGCAGCGGTCCCGGCAGCGGCCCGGGCGAGGAACCCGGTGACGGTCCGGCCGGCCTCCGCAACATCTCGGTCCTGCCCAGTACCATCGCCCGCGGCGGGCAGTTGACGATCACGGTGGAGGGCTGCCGCACCGGCGGGGCCGCCACGTCACGCGCCTTCGCGACCGCACCGCTGCACCCGTCCGACGGGTCCGGCGGGACGGTCCGGGCAGTGGTGACGGTCCGTCAGGACGCGCGCCCCGGCACGTACGACATCACCGTCGACTGCGCCGGCCGCACTCTGACCCGCCCGGCGGCGTTCACCGTGGTCGGTGGCGTCCGCGCCGGTCTCGGCGCCGCCGCGGCGACCGGCGCCACCAAGGCGGACACCGTCATCGGCACCGGGCTGCTGGTCGCCGGCGTCGTCGGGGGCGGCATCTTCTGGACGCGTCGCCGTGCCGGGAAGCGGGGTTGACGCCACCGCTCCCGCCCCGCGGCCACCGCATCGGTCACCGCCACGGTTCCGCCTCGGGTGGACCTGGGCGGTGGCCGGGGCATGAACCCTGTGCCGCCCCCGCGGTCATGCCCTCGCCCCGGGCCCGCGCACGGGCCCGGCGCGAAGGCATGGAACGACGGTCCGGCAGGGGTGTCAGGCGACGCCTTCCTCACCGGTGCGGCGGCGCGAGAGGTAGTACGCCGCGCCGACCGAGCCGGCGATGAGTGCCGTGCCCATGCCGACCTCCTTCAGGTCGAAACCGGCGATGGTGCCGCCCTCGCCGGCGCGGACGCCGTGCTGGAAGTGCTCCGGCTTGCCTCCGCCCCGGCCGCCGCGGCCCCCCTCCTCGTCACCGCCGTCGTCGGAGCGGCCGCCACCGCCTCCGCCGCCGTAGGAACGGCTCTCACCGCTCCCGCCGCCGTAGGAGCCGTCACCGCCGCTGGCGACGGCCGCGGGTACGGAGAGGGTGAGGGCGCCCAGGCCCAGCAGTGCCGCCGAAACGACGCGTATTACGCGCATGGTGAATCCTCCGGTCCCCGAGGAGCAGCTGCGGACCTCTTCCGCGTGCGCCTGAAATGCACCTCGATGATCGAAACGCTAAGAACATGTCCGGCCGGGCGCGATCGCACCCGGGCGAACGGGGCAACCGTGTGGGCCGCACAGGGGACGGCGTTCCTGCGGCCGGGGGACGCGGCCGGTGGAGGCGCGCCCCCGGCCGGGGGGCGGCGGGTGAGGGCCCGTCAGCCGGTGACGCCCGGGAACATGTCCAGGAAGGGCGCCGTCGACGACGCCAGCCCCCGGCTGTAGGGCGCGTCGAAGTCCCAGATCAGGAAGAGGAGGAAGGCGATCAGCGCGGAGAAGAGTCCGGCCAGGACCAGTTCCCGGGTCGTGCGCCGGATCTGCAGCACGAACACCATCCCCACGGTGATCACGGCCCCGGCGATCAGCCCGAACCACACCACGCCCGGCATCGTCGCCCCGGTGGAGTCCGCGCGGGCCGCGCGGGCCTGGTCGGCGGCGGTGACCTGGTCGACGAGCGGCTGGTAGGCCTGCGCCTCGAAGTCCGACTTCGGCCGGTAGTCGGTGACGTCGGCGCGGATCTTCTGCAGCAGCTCGTCGCCACGCTTGGTGATCTGGCCGTGGTCCACCATGCTCTTCCACTCGGTGGTGACGACGTGTCCGACATAGGCGTTGACATCGGACCGGACCAGGTCGCGCTCCGCGGGCGGATAGACCCGGACCCGTTCGGAGATCTCGTGCAGGGCCTGCGCCTCCGCCTGGACGTGGTCCTGCGCGGCGACCCGGGCCTCCCAGACGCCCGCGATGGCCAGACCCAGCACGATGGCGTACACCACGCCGATCCACATCGTCATGTACTCGATGACGTCCGGCGTCTCACTGGGGTCGTCGTCCTCGGTCGCCGTGCGGTGCCGTACGAGGGTGATGACGACGACCACGGCGCAGGCGGCCAGCATCGCGAGGACGAGAACAAGCCATTCCGACAACAGGTGCCTCCAGGGTCAGCGCGGGCGGAGCGCGGCGACGGCGACCAGGGCGGGCACCGCGATGAGCAGGACGTAGGTGATCGGTGACGGAGCGCGCCGTGGTGCGTGCCGGTGCGGCCGGGCTTGGTACCGCGGGAAGGAGACCGGCTTCACGGACGGGCGGGGGCTCGGTGGGGTGGGCGTCGGGGTCGGGGTCGGCTCGGGAGGTGGCCGGCGGACCGGGGGCGGTGGTGCGGGCGGTGTGGGCCGGGGCGCCGGGGGCGCGGGGGCCGGGCGGGCGGGCGGCGGCGTGGGCCGCGGCTTGGGCGGTGGTGTCGGCCGGGGCGGGGGCTTCGGCGGGGTCGGTGGGGCCGGCGGAGTCGGCGTGGGTGTGGGACTCGGGCGGGGCGGCGGCGTGGGGGTGGGCGTGGGCGTGGGTTTCGGGCACGGGGGGAACGGCGGCCAGGAGCCGCCTCCGGCCACTGCCACCGCCACGTTTCCGCCCGGGCCCGTGGACGCGTAGGCGCAGGCGTCGGCGGCGGCCGGCGCGGCCGGTGCGCCCACGCACGTCCACGCCACGGTCGCCGGTGCCAACACCCTCAGCACCAGGGCCAATCGGGTCGGTCTCGGTCGATGCACGACGGAGATCATGAGCTGTTCCGGGCCCCTGCACTCCGACGCGCCGGGCGGATTGGTCCGAAGGGGGGAAACGGGGCCGGGTGGGGTTTGGCCGGGCGACTCCCCGACTGTCCCCGATGGGTACACGCGTACGGTGCGGTGACGCCGGACGGAGGAGGAAGTCGGGCCCGATCGAACGTGGGTGGTGTTCCCGTGCGTACCCAGGGCCGTGCGGCGGCGCAGCAGGGTGCCGCAAGTCATCCTGGACGACGGGGAGTCGTCGATGAGCACCTCCTGGCGCAACGCATCACTCCTGGCGACGGCCGCGGCCGTGCCCGCGCTGACGACGGCGTACGGCCAGGACGGCACACCCGCGGCGGGATGCCAGAACGTCGGCGCGACGGCCCCGGCCGCCGGCGTCGACGGCTCCGGCTCCGGCAACGGCAGCGGATCCGCAGCCGGCAGCGGTCCGGGCATCGGCGAAGCCGACGCCCACGGCTACGGTGCCGACGGCCGGCAGGGCCCCGCGGGCGACGCGGACTCCACAGGCAGCGGGGACCGCCCGGGCACCGCAGGCGCTGCGGGACGCACGGGCACCGCCGGGCGACTGGGCGTCACCACCGGCCCCGGACTGGGCAAGGGCCTGACCGTCAGTGCCGGCAGGGTCCTGTACCGCTTCGACCATGACACCGCCGCCCCGCCCGCGTCGCGCCCGACGGGAAGAGGGCCTCCCTGGCGAGCCTGCCGGGCCTCTGCGTGCGCAGGACCGGGCTGGGCGACAACGTCGTCGACCGGCACGGCATGAGCGTCTACCGCTTCCTGAAGGACGAGGCACGGCCGAAGTCCGTCTCGGCCTGCGCCGGAGCGTCCTCGAGAAGTGGCCGGCCGTGGCGCCGGTGCGGGCGGAGGACACCGAGGGCGTGGCGGGGAAGGGCCTGATGGGCTCCACCCGGCCGGACGGCGTCGAGCGGATGACCGTCGACTGCCGGCCGGTCTCCACCTATTCCGGCGACAAGGCGCCCGGTGACACCCACGGGCAGGGCGCGTCGGCGGCACGTGGTGCGCCGTGTCCCCCGACGGAAAGGCCGTCGGCGCGCCCAAGAAGTGACCGTACCGGCCGGAAAGCTGCCTGACCGCCCGGGAAGTGACCGTACCGGTCGGAAAGCTGCCTGACCGCACAGGAAGTTACCGTATCGGCCGGAAAGCGGCCTGACCGCCCAAGAAGTGACCGTACCGGCTGGAAAGCTGCCGTACCGCCCAGGAAGTCACCGTACCGGTCAGGATGCGGCCGTACCGGTCAGGAAGCGACGGCTCCGGCCGGCCCCGGCCGCCCCCTCCGCGCTTCACGGAGGGGCCGGTCCGGCGGGTGCCGGAGCACGCGCGCGGGAACTCTCCACCATGCCCGCACATCGGCGCAATCCACC
The DNA here is from genome assembly GCF_042268205.1 of Streptomyces sp. NPDC056160. Classification (NCBI taxonomy): domain Bacteria; kingdom Bacillati; phylum Actinomycetota; class Actinomycetes; order Kitasatosporales; family Streptomycetaceae; genus Streptomyces; species Streptomyces sp. NPDC056160. Next base: position 55,485 of record NZ_JBHJUW010000024.1, on the reverse strand, counting down.
GTGATGCGGGCGCCCGCCGGGCGCGTGCGCCGCAGGTGGTGACCGGGAACGGATGGTCAATTTCCGTTTCTGCTCGCCCCTTTGGCGGGCGATCAGTAGCCTCAGCTCGAACACCGGATCGCCTACGTTGTGGAGAGAAGATGGAGCGTCCCGCCTGGGCCCCACGGAGTATCGACATCTCGGTGCCGAGCGTCGCTCGGATCTACGACTACTACCTGGGCGGTTCGCACAACTTCGAGATCGACCGCGAAGCGGCCCGCAGGGCGATGGAGTTCATGCCGGGGCTGCCCAAGATCATGCAGGCGAACCGGGCGTTCATGCGCCGTGCCGTGCGTTTCGCGCTGGAGGAGGGCATCACCCAGTTCCTGGACGTCGGTTCCGGCATCCCGACCTTCGGCAACGTCCACGAGGTCGCCCAGAGTGCCCGCCCCGGCGCCCGCGTGGTCTACGTCGACCACGACCCGGTGGCCGTCACGCACAGCCAGTCCGTCCTCGCGGACAACGACGACGCGGACGTGGTCGCGGCGGACCTGCGCAAGCCCCATGAGATCCTCGCGAGCCCCCAGTTGCAGCGGCTGATCGACCTGAATCGGCCAGTGGCGCTGCTTCTCGTTGCCATACTTCACTTCGTGGAAGACACGGACGACCCGTACACCGCGGTCGCCGAGCTGCGCGACGCACTCGCGCCCGGCAGCCTGCTGATCCTCACGCATGCCTCGTACGAGGGAATCCCGTTGCCGCCAAAGCGGAGCGAGGGTGCGGTCGACGTATACAAGGGCATCCGCAATCCGCTGATCATGCGCTCGCGCGACGAGATCGCGCGGTTCTTCGAGGGGTACGACATGGTGGAACCCGGACTGGTGCCGATGGCGCGCTGGCGGCCTCAGACGGCGCCGGAGGACGAGGATCCTTATGCCTTCTCCGGTTTCGCCGGCGTGGGGCGTACGGCGTGATCACGCAGCCGGACGGGCCGGAGGACAGACTGCGCCGGCTGACGACGATCTGGAGCCGGGCGGTCTTCCCGGAGACCTCCACGTCGCTGACCCGCCCGGAGTTCGAGGAGCAACTGCTGCCGCTGGCCCGCCGGCTGAGCGGTGCACTGCGCGCCAGGGCCTTCGACGCGGCGGAGGGCGAGGCGGTCGGCGCCGCGCTGATCGGGGCGCACTGCACGGCGCCCGAGGCACTGAGCCGCTCCCTGGACTGCGTGGACGCCTACCTCGTGCTCTACTGCGGCGAGGACGGCGACCCGGAGGACCTGCGGGCCCGCTCCGCGCGGCTCCAGCACGCGATGGCCGCCGGGTTCGCGCGGGCGCTGCGCGAGCGCACGCTCAGCGAGCAGGAGGCCATCGCACAGGCCGCGCTGCGCGCCCAGGGCGTGGTCGCGCAGGCGCTGCACGCCAGCGAGGCCCGCTTCCGGGCCGTGTTCGAAGGCGCGGCCATAGGCATCGGGATCGCCGACCTGGACGGCAACGTCCTCCAGGTCAACGGCGCGCTGCTGCGCATGTTCGGCGGCTCCGAGCAGAACATGCGCGTGCGCAACGTCCGTGAGTGGACGCACGCCGACGACGCGCCGCAGATCTGGCGGCTGTACGAGGAACTGGTGCGCGGCGAGCGCGAGCACTACCACGTCGAGAAGGCCTTCAACCGCCCCGACGGCACGGTCCTGTGGACCAACCTGACCGTCTCCCTCCTCCGCGACCCCGACGGCAACCCCCAGTACCAGCTGGCCCTCATGGAGGACACCACCGAGCGGCGGCTGCTCAACCTGCGGCTGCGCTACGAGGCCACGCACGACGCGCTCACCGGCCTGCCCAACCGCACGCTGTTCTTCGAGCGCCTGGAGAAGGCGCTGGCCGCGGGCGAGGGCCGCCGCTTCGGCCTGTGCTACCTCGACCTGGACGGCTTCAAGACCATCAACGACAGCCTCGGCCACGCGGCCGGCGACCGGCTGCTGGTGGAGGTCGCCGACCGGCTCCAGGGGTGCGCGACCGCGCCCGGCGAGATGGTCGCCCGGCTCGGCGGAGACGAGTTCGTCGCGCTGACCACGCGCCCCGACAGCCGCAGCGAGGTCGACGACCTGGCCGCCCGCATCATGAACGCGCTGCTGGCCCCCGTCCGCATCGACGGGCGGGAGCTGACCGTGCGCGGCAGCATCGGGGTCGTCGAGGGCCCGGTGGGGGAGCGCAGCGCGGCGGAGGTGCTGCGCAGCGCCGACATCACCATGTACCGGGCCAAGTCGGCGGGCGGCAACCGCTTCGAGCTGGCCGACCCGGAGGCCGACGCCCGCGCGATCACCCGGCACGGGCTCACCACGGCGCTGCCCACCGCGCTCGACCGCGGCGAGTTCTTCATCGAGTACCAGCCACTGGTGCACCTCGGCGACGGCAGTGTGCGCGGGGCGGAGGCACTGGTGCGCTGGCTGCACCCGCAGCACGGCGTGCTCGGCCCCGACCGGTTCATCCCGCTCGCCGAGCACACCGGGCTGATCGTCCCGCTGGGCCGCTGGGTCATGGAGCAGTCGGTGCGCCAGGCCCGCGAGTGGCGGGAGTCGCACGGCGACGGAGCGGCCGGCCCGCTGCGCATCAACGTCAACCTCTCGCCGTGCCAGCTCACCCACCCCGGGCTCGTCCAGGACACCGTCGACATCCTGGAGCGCACGGGCGTGGCCCCGGACGCGCTGTGCCTGGAGGTGACCGAGTCTGCGCTGATCGGCGCGGACGACGACCTGCTCAAACCGCTGCGCAGGCTCGCCGAGATGGGCGTCGACATCGCCCTGGACGACTTCGGCACCGGCTACTCCAACCTGGCCAACCTGCGGCGGCTGCCGGTGAGCGTGCTGAAACTGGACCGCTCCTTCACCCAGGGCATGCAGCAGTTCCCGGCCGACCCCGTCGACCTCAAGATCGTCGAGGGGATCGTCGCCCTGGCCCACAGCCTGGACCTCGCCGTCACGGTGGAGGGCGTGGAGACCGGCGCTCAGGCGGAACAGCTGCGGATACTGGGCTGCGACACGGCCCAGGGCTGGTACTACGCCCGCCCCGGCCCGCCGGACCGGCTGCACGAACTGGCCCTCGCGGACGCGACGGGTTGACGAGCGGGGCGAGGGCCCGGACCGGCCCTCGCCGTCATCGCCGTACGGGTCGCGCGCGTGCCGCGCCGCCGGAGCGCAGGTCCGCGGGCGCTCCAAAGGGGGCTGCGGGACCCGGGCCTCGCGCGCTGTACCTGTACGGTCCGCTCGGTGCCGGTCGCCCTCACAACCCGACGGGGTGGACCCCGGCGGCCGGTGCCGGCTCGGCCCCGGCCTGAGCGGCGCCCAGGGCCGCGGCCAGGTCGGTGGCGATCCGGACGAGCGCGGCGGTGGCCGTCGAGCGTGACTGCTGCGGCCAGGCGATCGTCATCACGGCCGGGGGCGCGTCGGTGACGGGGCGGTAGGCGACGCCGGGGCGCGGGTAGCGCCGGGTCACGGAGGCCGGCAGGACGGCGAACAGTTCGCCGAGGCCCACCCGGGTCAGCAACTGGGCGAGATCCTGGCCGTGGCGCCGGGAGCCGTCGATGAAGCGGTCGAGGTCCCCGTCGCGCCGTCCCAGGCCCAGGTCGTCCAGCGTGAGACGGGTGCGGGCGGCGAGCGGGTGGCCGGCGGCCACGGCCGCCACCCGCTCCTCGGTGGCCAGCGGCTCGCCGTCCAGGCCGGTGCGGTCGTACGGCTCGTGGGCGAAGGCCACGTCGGCCTCGCCGCGCCGCAGCAGCACCGGGGCCTCCCCCAGGCCGCACAGGCGGACGGTGACCGGCACGGCGGCGGGGTCGGCGGCGAAGCGCTCCAGGACCGGCTCCAGCAGTCCGGCGTCGCCGTCCGCCTTCATCGCCAGGACCAGCCCGGCCTGCGGCGCGGCGGCTCGCTGGGCCCGGCGTCCGGCCGCCTGCAACGCGTCCAGCGCGATCCGTGCCTCCTTGAGCAGCACCTCGCCGGGCGGGGTCAGCGCGACGCTGTGCGTGGTCCGCTCGAACAGGGTGACGCCGAGATCCGCCTCCAGACGGCGGACGGCACGCGACAGGGGCGGCGGCGAGATACCCAGGCGCTCGGCGGCGCGGGCGAAGTTGAGTTCCTCGGCGACCGCGACGAAATAGCGCAGCGGACGGGACTCCACGGCTCCCGCGGCGCCCACGGCGTCCAGGGCTCTCATGGCATCCGGAGCTTCCACGACTCCCCCCCGATCGGTATTGCCCCCAGGGTAACAACCGAGAGCGGATCGGTCCTTCAGTTGCGGGGGCCCCGGGCGCAGGATCGAGCGAGTTCCTTCCTTCTCTCGTTCCTCCCATTTCCTGGAGTGTCCGTGATCGTCGTCACCACCCCGACCGGCCAGATCGGCCGGCAGCTCCTCGACCGCCTCCTCGACGCCCCGGACGCCGGACCGCTCAGGGTGATCGCCCGCGACCCCGCACGCCTCGCGCCGGCGGCGCGGGACCGCATCGAGGTGTTCCAGGGCTCGCACAGCGACCCCGACGTGCTCGGGGCGGCCTGCGCGGACGCCGACCGGGTGTTCTGGCTGGTGCCCCCGTCACCGGTCACCGACAGCGTCGCGGGCCACTTCCGCGCCTTCACCGAGCCGTTGTGCGAGGTGATCGAGGCGCGGGGCGTCCAGCGTGTGGTCGCCGTCTCCACCCTGGGCCGCAAGGTCGCCGAGAACGCCGGGCAGATCTCGGCGTCCCTGGCCATGGACGAGCAGATCATGGCCACCGGCGTTCACTACCGGGCGCTGTGCCCGCCGTTCCTCATGGAGAACCTGCTGGGACAGGCGCCCTCGATCCGGGACAGCGGCGTGTTCCGCATGGCGTCCGACACCGCACACGCCCACGTCCTGCGCACCTGCGCCACCGCCGACATCGCCGCCACGGCGGCCCGGCTGCTGCTCGCGGACTCCTGGACCGGGCAGGAGGACGTCCCCCTGGTGGGCCCCGACGCGCTGACACCCGAAGGCATGGCCGAGGTGGTGTCGCTGGTGCTGGGCCGGCCCGTCCGGACGGAGCGGGTCGGCATCGAGGACTACCGGAGGGCACTGCTGGGCCGCGGCGCGAGCGAGGCCGTGGCGCAGGGCATGGCCGACATGACGCGCGCCATCGATGAGCAGGGCTTCTACGGTGCCGCCGCCCCGAGCACCCCCGAGACCGCGCCCACCGCCTTCCGCCAGTGGTGCGAGGAGGTGCTCAAGCCCGCCGTCCTCGGCTGAACCCGGCCGGCCGACCGTGCACCGTCCAGGCCGCCCGGGGTCAGCCCCGGGCGGCCTGCCGCAGCAACCCCGCGTCCCCGGCTCACCGCTCCCGCACCGCTCCCCGGCCCGCCCCTCGCACTGCTTGCGCACAGTCCTGGCCCGCCCGCCGCACCGCTCCCGCACCGTCCCGTACCGCCCGGCTCACCGCTCCAGCAGCATCCGCTGCAGCTCCCTGGCCGCCCTGGGCGGAGCCACGTCGCTGCGGTGGGCCAGCGCGATCGTGCGGTGCAGGCCGGGGCGGGCCAGCGGGGTGACGCGCAGGCCGCGCCCGGAGCGGGCGGCGACCATGCGCGGGACGACCGCGACGCCCAAGCCGGCCCGTACGAAGCCCAGCACGGCGTCCATCTCGCCGCCCTCGACGGCGAAGTCCGGCTCGAAGCCCTCGGCGCGGCACGCGGCGACCGTCAGCTCCCTGAGGTCGTAGCCGTGCCGGAACATCACGAGCCGCGCCCCCTCCAGGTCCGCGATGCGCACCGTCCGCCGCCCCGGAGCGCCGGGCGGATCGGCCTCCGGCGAGGACACCACGACCAGGTCCTCGCGCAGCAGCTCCACCGTGGTCAGCGCGGGGGAGGGGGTGGGCAGCGGCAGCACGACCAGCGCCAGGTCCAGGGCGCCGCGCGCCAGCTCCCGTACCAGGTCGTGCGAGCCGCTCTCCTCCACCAGCAACCGGATGCCGGGATAGCGGTCGTGGAAGGCGCGCAGCACGTCCGGCAGCAGGCCCGTGCACAGGCTGGGCGTCGCCCCCAGCCGCACGCGGCCGCTGCGCAGCTGCACCAGCTCCTGCACCTCGTGGCGGGCCGTGTCCGCGTCGGCGAGGATCCGCCGGGCCAGCGGCAGCAGCGCCTCGCCCGCGTCGGTGAGCGTGATGTTGCCCCGCGCCCGCTGGAACAGGTCGGCGCCCAGCTCCCGCTCCAGCGCCTTGATCTGCTGGGAGAGCGAGGGCTGGGCGACGTGGACCAGGTCGGCGGCCCGGGTGAAGTGCCGCGTCTCGGCGACCGCCACGAAGTACTGGAGCTGCTGGAACTGCATGCAGCCACGATAGCCTTTCCCTATCGAAACGAGCCGTACCATGTCTTGGACCGATGGGCCTCCACGGCTCTAGCGTCATGGCCATGGCTCTGGCAACGCGGACGGACCGACGGCCGTCCATGGCGCGCACGGTGTGGCACTCGACCGTCGGCAAGAAGACCGTGATGGCGGTCAGCGGCCTGATCATGCTGCTGTACCTGGTCGCCCACATGATCGGAAACCTGAAGATCTACTTCGGGGCGGGGGAGTTCAACCACTACGCGCACTGGCTGCGCACGGTGGGCGAACCGTTCATGCACTACGAGTGGACGCTCTGGCTCATCCGGGTCGTCCTCGTCGTCGCCGTGGTCGCCCACGCGGTCTCGGCGTACCAGCTCAGCCGCCGCGACATCAGGGCCCGCCCGGCCAAGTACGTGCACGCCCGGCCCCGGGCGAGCTACGCCACCCGCACCATGCGCTGGGGCGGGATCATCCTCGGCCTGTTCATCGTCTGGCACATCCTGGACCTGACCACCGGCACCGTGCACTCCGGCGGCTTCCAGCAGGGCCACCCGTACCAGAACGTCGTGGACACCTTCTCGACCTGGTACGGCGACGTGATCTACATCGTCGCGATGCTGGCGCTCGGCCTGCACATCAGGCACGGCTTCTGGAGCGCCGCCCAGACCCTCGGCGTCGGCAGCCGGCGGCGCGACCGCGCCCTGAAGACCGTCGCCGACATCCTCGCAGTGCTGCTCACCGCCGGCTTCATCGCCGTGCCCGTGGGCGTGATGACCGGAGTGGTGAGCTGACATGACCTACGCCGACTACACGACCGGCGAGCCGGTCTCCGACACCAAGGCGCCCTCCGGCCCCGTCGAGGAACGCTGGGACAAGCGCCGCTTCGAGGCCAAGCTGGTCAACCCGGCCAACCGGCGCAGGCAGCGGATCATCGTCGTGGGCACCGGCCTCGCGGGCGGCTCCGCCGGCGCCACGCTGGCCGAACAGGGCTACCACGTCGTCCAGTTCTGCTACCAGGACTCCCCGCGCCGCGCGCACTCCATCGCCGCGCAGGGCGGCATCAACGCCGCCAAGAACTACCGCAACGACGGCGACTCGATCCACCGCCTCTTCTACGACACCGTCAAGGGCGGCGACTTCCGCTCCCGCGAGTCCAACGTGCGCCGCCTGGCCCAGATCTCGGTGGAGATCATCGACCAGTGCGTGGCCCAGGGCGTCCCCTTCGCCCGCGAGTACGGCGGCCTGCTCGACACCCGCTCCTTCGGCGGCGTCCAGGTCTCCCGCACCTTCTACGCCCGCGGCCAGACGGGCCAGCAGCTCCTGCTCGGTGCCTACCAGGCGCTGTCCCGGCAGATCGCCGCCGGGAACATCGAGATGCACCCGCGCACCGAGATGCTCGACCTGATCGTCGTGGACGGCCGGGCCCGCGGCATCGTGGCCCGCGACCTGATCACCGGGAAGATCGACACGTACTTCGCCGACGCCGTCGTCCTCGCCTCCGGCGGCTACGGCAACGTCTTCTACCTGTCGACCAACGCCATGAACTCCAACGCGACCGCCATCTGGCGGGCGCACCGGCGCGGCGCCCATTTCGCCAACCCCTGCTTCACCCAGATCCACCCCACCTGCATCCCGCGCACCGGCGACCACCAGTCCAAGCTGACGCTGATGAGCGAGTCACTGCGCAACGACGGCCGCATCTGGGTGCCGAGGGCCAAGGGCGACACCCGCCCGCCGAACGAGATCCCCGAGGACGAGCGCGACTACTACCTGGAGCGCATCTACCCGTCCTTCGGCAACCTCGTCCCGCGCGACATCGCCTCCCGCGCCGCGAAGAACGTGTGCGACGAGGGCAGGGGAGTGGGCCCCGGCGGCCAGGGCGTCTACCTCGACTTCGCGGACGCCATCGCGCGGATGGGCCGCCGGAAGGTCGAGGAGAAGTACGGCAACCTCTTCGACATGTACGAGCGGATCACCGCGGAGAACCCGTACGAGGTGCCCATGCGGATCTACCCCGCCGTGCACTACACGATGGGCGGCCTGTGGGTCGACTACGACCTCCAGACCACCGTCCCCGGCCTGTTCGCCATCGGCGAGGCCAACTTCTCCGACCACGGCGCCAACCGCCTCGGCGCCTCCGCGCTCATGCAGGGCCTGGCCGACGGCTACTTCGTCCTGCCGGCCACCATCAACGACTACCTGGCCCGCCATCCCCACAAGGACGAGGTGAGCGCCGACCACCCCGTCGTCCAGGAGGTGCTCGCCGAGACCGAGGACCGGCTCCACCTGCTCCTCGCCGTCGACGGCGACCGCACCCCCGACTCCTTCCACCGGGAACTGGGCGAACTCCTGTGGGAGCTGTGCGGCATGGCCCGCACCGAGTCCGGACTGCGCAAGGCGCTGGAGCGCATCCCGCAGATCCGCGAGGAGTTCTGGCGGCGGATCAAGGTGCCCGGCACCGGCGAGGAGTTCAACCAGTCGCTGGAGAAGGCCAACCGCATCGTCGACTACCTCGAACTGGCCGAGCTGATGTGCCTGGACGCCCTGCACCGCGCCGAGTCCTGCGGCGGCCACTTCCGCGAGGAGTCCCAGACCCCCGACGGCGAGGCCGCCCGCAGGGACGACGAGTTCGGCTACGCCGCCGCCTGGGAGTTCACCAGCACGGGCGAGGCCCCCATCCTGCACAAGGAAGACCTGGTCTTCGAGTACGTCCACCCCACCCAGCGGAGCTACGCATGAAGCTCACCCTGCGCGTCTGGCGGCAGAAGAACGCCGACGCCGACGGCACCATGTCCACCTACCAGGTGGACGGCATCTCGCCCGACATGTCCTTCCTGGAGATGCTGGACGTCCTCAACGAACAGCTCATCCTCGCCGGCGATGACCCCGTCGCCTTCGACCACGACTGCCGCGAGGGCATCTGCGGCGCGTGCAGCCTGGTCATCAACGGCGACGCGCACGGCCCCGAGCGCACCACCACCTGCCAGCTGCACATGCGGTCCTTCAGCGACGGCGACACCATCGACATCGAACCGTGGCGGGCCGCCGCCTTCCCGGTGGTCAAGGACCTGGTCGTCGACCGCTCGGCCTTCGACCGCATCATCCAGGCCGGCGGCTACATCTCCGCCCCCACCGGCGCCGCGCCCGAGGCCCATGCCACGCCTGTACCGAAGCCCGATGCGGACTTCGCCTTCGAGCACGCCGAGTGCATCGGCTGCGGCGCCTGCGTCGCCGCCTGCCCCAACGGCGCGGCGATGCTCTTCACCTCCGCCAAGATCAACCACCTCAACGTCCTGCCGCAGGGCGCGCCCGAGCGCGAGACCCGGGTCCTCGACATGGTCGCCCAGATGGACGAGGAGGGCTTCGGCGGCTGCACCCTGACCGGGGAGTGCGCCACCGCCTGCCCCAAGGGCATCCCGCTCGTGTCGATCACCGGCATGAACAAGGAGTGGCTGCGCGCCACCCGCAAGGCGGCCAGGAGGTAGGCCCGAAAGACGTTCGCCGAGGGGGCGGACGGGCGGGGCCGGGAGTGGTGCTCATCCCCGGCCCCGTCTGCTTGCCGTGCGGCACGCCGTTCAACGAGACCACATCCGCGCTCCTGCCACCGGTCACGCGCAGGCCAACCGGCATCGGAAGAACAGGACCGGCAGCCGGGACCGCCCGGCCGCCCGCACCGCCGAGCCCGGCCCGCGACCACGGAGGCAGCCATGACCGGCGTCAGCGCACTCGACCGCCCCCCGCAGCCCACGGCACCCACCCGCTACACCCTCACCCTCGCCCGCGACGAGGCCGACGTACGCGCGGCGCAGCGCCTGCGCCACGACGTCTTCGCCGCCGAGTTGGGCGCCTCGCTCACCACCCCCGAGCCGGGCCACGACATCGACGCGTTCGACGCCTACTGCGACCACCTGCTCGTGCACGACACCGTGACCGGCGGGATCGTCGGCACCTACCGGCTGCTGCCCCCGGAGCGCGCCGCGATCGCCGGACGGCTGTACGCGGAGGGCGAGTTCGACCTGAGCGCGCTCTCCGCGATCCGGTCCGCTCTGGTCGAGGTCGGCCGCTCCTGCGTGCACCCCGACCACCGCGACGGCGCCGTCATCGGCCTCATCTGGGCCGGCATCGCCCGCTACATGGCCGACCGGGGCCACGCGTGGCTCGCCGGCTGCTGCTCCGTGCCGCTCGCCGACGGCGGTGCCCTGGCCACCGCCACCTGGCAGCGGGTGGACGCCCGGCACCTGGCACCGGCCGAGTACCGGGTACGCCCCCTGCTGCCCTGGACGCCGGGTGGCGGCGCCCCCGCCGCCCGCGGTGAACTGCCCGCCCTGCTGCGCGGCTACCTCCGGCTGGGCGCCTGGGTGTGCGGCGAACCCGCCCACGACCCCGACTTCGGCGTCGCGGACTTCTACGTCCTGCTGCCGATGCGCCGGGTCGACCCGCGCTACCTGCGGCACTTCCTCGCGCTCGCACCGGCCTCATGAGCGGCCGGCTGCCCGGCGCGCCCTGCACCCCGCGGACGTGCGTGGACCCCACGGCGCCGATGGCCGCCGTACCGAGGGCCGTCCTGCGGCTCATGGCGGTCGCCGTCCTGGTGCTCGGCGGGATCGCGCTGTCGCCGCTGGGCGGGCGGATCCCGGCCGGCTGGGTCGGACGCTGGTGCCGGGCGATCGCGCGGGCGGCGGGCGTGCGGGTGCGGATCTCGGGCACGGCCGCGCCCACCGGCGGCCTGCTGCTGGTGGCCAACCACATCTCGTGGCTGGACGTCCCGCTGCTGGCCGCCGTGCGCCCGGCCCGGATGCTCGCCAAGTCGGAGGTCCGCCGGTGGCCGCTCGCGGGCCCGCTCGCCGCGCGCGGCGGCGCCCTGTTCATCGAACGGGACCGGCTGCGGGCCCTGCCCGGCACCGTCGCGCACCTCGCCGAGACGCTGCGCGCGGGCGCCGCGGTCGCGGCCTTCCCCGAGGGCAGCACCTGGTGCGGGCGCGGCCGGGGCCGTTTCCACCGGGCCGTCTTCCAGGCCGCCCTCGACGCGGACGTACCGGTGCAGCCCGTCACCATCCGCTACCGCCGCGCCGGAGGAGCGATCAGCACCGCGCCCGCCTTCGTCGGCGAGGACACGCTGGCGGCCTCCCTGTGGCGGGTGGTGCGGGCCCGCGGCCTGGTCGCCGAGGTCGCGGTGCGCCCGGTCATCGCGCCGGGCAGCCACCACGACCGGCGGGCACTGGCCGGGGCCGCGGAGCCGGCCTGGGCCGCCGGCCCCTGCCGGACGTACGACGCCTCCGGTGCGGTGCCGCCTCAGATGCGCCGGACCGTGTGCAGCGAGCGGGCGTAGGTGCCCGTGCCGTCCAGCAGGGAGGCACCGCCGAGGTCGGACATGGTGGGCCCGTCGACGGTCTTGCGACTGGACAGGAAACGGCGCCTGCCGTCCGCGTCCGTACCCAGGTGGATCCCGACGTGGTCGACGGTCACGACCTGCCCGGCGGGGTCGTCGTCGCCCGAGTCGGCGTTGAACAGCACCAGGTCGCCGGGCTGGAGCTGGGCGGCGGCGGGCGGCGCGGTGCCGTCGGTGCGGTCGACGAGGACCCCGGGCGCGTGGTCGGCGATGTCGCGGGACTTGCGCGGTATCCGCTCCCCGGAGGTGTCCGCCCCCGCCGCCATCGGCACGCCCATGTGGTAGCCGTAGACCATGCGCGTGTAGCCCGAGCAGTCCAGGTTGCCCACCTGCTTGCTCGACGGGCCCGTGTAGGCGCCGTCGGGGAAGGTCCAGCCGACGTTCATGTACTCGTGGAAGTCGGCGCCCTCGTAGCGGTAGCCGTGCGGGTCCAGGTAGCCGTAACCGGCCTCGCCCAGCACCTGCTTGCCCCGTGCGGGGCCGTCCCCGGCGGTGACCGCGGGCGCCCCGGCCAGGAACATGGCGGCGTACGCGAGGACGTCCGGCGCGGTGGACCCGGCCCAGCCGCGCACGGTCTGTTCCAGTTCCGCCGTCCAGGTCCCGTCGAAGGGCTGCGGCAGCACCCGCACCCAGTCGCCGTGGGTCACGCTCGGCGGTGCGGCCCAGTTCGCGGCGTCCACCTGGAAACGGCTCACCATCAACTTGACCGGCAGGTTCGTACAGCCCTTGTTGGCCAGGGCGCGCAGTCCCACCCGGCCCTTGCCGAAGGTCGTGTCGGTGACGTCCACGGCCCACGCGGACGGTTCCGCGGCGTCCGCCCGCCAGGCCTTGGCCCGGATCCTGGCCCCCTCGCGGCGCACCCGGACCGCCCAGTCGGTGCCCGCCGGGCTGCCGGTCGCCGCTGTGACGGCCGGGGCGAGCTGGGTGACCGTGTCGGCGACCTCCTTCTCCACCCGCAGCTCCACCGCGCCGGTGGTCAGGAAGGACAGCCGGGCCCGGTAGTTGTTGTGGGTGTCCTGGTAGCCGAAGGACAGCGCGTAGGAACAGGCCTGTCCGGTGGGCACCTTGTCGAACCGGGCCACGGACCGCACGTCGACGTCGGTGATCTCGTCGTCGCGCAGGCTCGCGTGGCGGCTGGCGTAGTCGGTGCTCAGCGCGATCACACCGGTGCCGGGCACGACCGAGTAGTCCGTGGCGTCGGGGCCGAGCGTGGACCAGCTGCCGCCGCCAGGCGAGGTTCCCCAGTAGGCGCGCTGCTCCGCCGGCAGCGACGTGTCCGGCAGCGTGCGCCCGAAGTCCTCCACGAAAGGCCGCTTGTTCTCGGCGAAGGTTCTTCGCGGGCCCGGCAGCAGTACGGTGCGGGCTCCGTGCGTCAGCAGCGCGACCCGTCTGCCCTGGGAGGTGACCTCCGTACGGGCCGGTGTCCCGGGGAGCACGGCGGTGGTGAGCGGGGCGGTGAGCGTCACCGGGGTGAACCAGGAGGCGTCCAGCGGCGGCAGGGTCACCGAGGAACGGGCCGAGGTCAGGCCGGGCGGTGCGGGCAGCGGGTCCACGGCCGCTCCCGCGGCGCCGGCGGCGGCACGGGCGGGAGCGGCGGCCAGGGCGCCCAGGGGCACGGCGGCGGCGGAGGCGGCGAGCGCGGTCAGCAGACCGCGACGGGAGGTGTGTGTCATGTCCACCATGATCGGGCACGGCACGGCGGCCGGACCCGCCAGTCCCGCCGGACCCGCCGGACCCGCCAGTCCCGCCGATCCGGCCACTCGTCCCGAATACGCGACGGACAGTGCCACTTGAGGCGGCCGATCACGTACGGTCCGCGGCCCCGGGCGGCGCCCCCGCACCGGCCGCCCGGGCCAGGTACGGCGCCGTGGCGCTGCCCTGCGCCCCGGCCACCTGCGCCGGCGTCCCCGCCGCCACGATCCGGCCGCCCGCGTCGCCGCCGCCCGGACCGAGGTCGATGACCCAGTCCGCGTCCGCGACGACGGCCATGTCGTGCTCGACGACGACCACCGTGTGCCCGGCGTCCACCAGACCGTGCAACTGCCGCATCAGCACCTCGACATCGGCCGGGTGCAGTCCCGTCGTCGGCTCGTCCAGGAGGTAGAGGGTGTGCCCCCGGCGACCGCGCTGCAGCTCGCTCGCGAGCTTGATGCGCTGCGCCTCACCGCCCGACAGCTCGGTGGCGGGCTGCCCCAGCCGCAGGTAGCCCAGCCCGACGTCGAGCAGGGTGTTCAGGCTGCGGGCGACGGGCGGGGTGTCGGCGAAGAACTGAGCCGCGCTCTCCACCGTCAGGTCCAGCACCTCGGCGATCGTGCGACCCCGGTACGTCACGCGGAGCGTCTCGGGGTTGTACCGGGCGCCGCCGCAGTCCGGGCACGGCGCGTACGTGCTCGGCAGGAACAGCAGTTCCACGCTCACGAACCCCTCGCCCTGACAGGTCTCGCAGCGCCCCCCGGCCACGTTGAACGAGAACCGCCCCACCCCGTACCCGAGTTCACGGGCCGCCTCCGTACCCGCGAACACCTTCCGCACGACGTCGAACAGGCCGGTGTAGGTCGCCAGGTTGGAGCGCGGGGTGCGCCCGATCGGCCGCTGGTCCACCGACACCAGCCGCCCGACGCCGGGCAGTTCCTCCGTGATCTCGCCGATCAGCGTCGACTTGCCTGACCCCGAGACTCCGGTGACGGCGGTGAGCACACCCAGCGGGAAGCCGGCCGTCACCGCACGCAGGTTGTGCCGGGTGACCGGCCCCACGGTCACCCAGTCGCGCGGCTGCCGCATCGGGCGCCGGGACTCGGCGCGCCCGCCGAACAGGAACCGTGCCGTGGCCGACCCGGCCACCTCCGCCAGCCCGGCCACCGGCCCGCTGTGCAGCACCCGGCCCCCGTGCTCCCCGGCCAGCGGCCCCACGTCCACGACCCAGTCCGCGCCGCGTACCACGTCCAGGTGATGCTCCACCACGAACAACGAGTTGCCCGCGTCCTTGAGCCGCTGCAACACCGTGAGCAGTGCCTCGGTGTCCGCCGGGTGCAGGCCCGCCGACGGCTCGTCGAGCACGTACACCACCCCGAACAGCCCCGACCGCAGCTGCGTGGCCAGCCGCAGCCGCTGCAGTTCCCCCGCCGAGAGGGTGGGCGTGGACCGGTCGAGGGAGAGGTAGCCGAGACCCAGCTCGACGACCGGCCCGATTCGGGACCTCAGGTCGTCGGTGAGCAGCCGGGCCGCCTCGGAGACGGCCCCCCGGAGCGTGCCGGCCAGCTCGGAAAGCGGCAGCGCGGCCAACTCGGCGATGGTGCGCCCCGCGAAGGTGACGGCGAGCGCCTCGGGCCGCAGCCTGCTGCCACCGCAGGCCGGGCAGGGCGCCGAGGTGAGGAAGCGCTCCGCCTTCGCGCGCAGCGCCGGACTCTTCGACTCGGCGAACGTCTTCATCACATACCGCCGGGCGCTCATGTACGTGCCCTGGTACGGCCGTTGGATCCGGTCGGCGTCCCGCACCGGATGCACGGTCACCACCGGCTGCTCGTCCGTGAACAGGATCCACTCCCGCTGCTCGGCGGGCAGCTCCCGCCAGGGCCGGTCCACGTCATGACCGAGCGCGTCCAGGACGTCCCGCAGGTTCTTGCCCTGCCAGGCCCCCGGCCACGCCGCGATCGCCCCCTCGCGCACGGACAGGGACGGATCGGGAACCAGCAGCTCCTCGCTCGTCCGGTGCACCCGCCCCAGCCCGTGGCACTCCGGGCAGGCCCCGGCCGCCGTGTTCGGCGAGAAGGCGTCCGAGTCCAGCCGCTCGGCACCCGGCGGATAGTCACCGGCCCGCGAGAACAGCATCCGCAGCGAGTTGGACAGGTTCGTCACGGTGCCCACCGACGACCGCGAGGTCGGCGCCGATCGCCGCTGCTGCAGCGACACGGCGGGCGGCAGCCCGCTGATCTCCCCGACCTTCGGCGCGCCCACCTGATGGATCAGCCTGCGCGCGTACGGCGCCACCGACTCGAAGTACCGCCGCTGCGCCTCCGCGTAGATCGTCCCGAACGCCAGCGACGACTTCCCCGACCCCGACACCCCGGTGAACACCACCAGCGCGTCCCGCGGCACATCGACGTCCACCCCTTGGAGATTGTGCTCGCGGGCCCCGCGGACGCGGACGTACTGATCATGGGGGCTGTGCATGGCGGGGCTCCGGCATGGAGAGGCGACAGGACGGGCTCAAACCCCGCAATTCTACGCGAACACCTCAGACCTCACCGGTCAGACGCCCTCTACTCCCCGGCGAGCGCCACGAACGCCGCCCACTCACCACGACCGACCCGCAGCACCGGCCCGCGGCCCGCGGCCTTGGTGTCCCGCACGTACACGACACCCAGACCGGCGGCCACCTCGACACAGTCGCCGCCGTTCGTTCCGCTGTAACTGCTCTTGAACCAATCCAGTCCAGCGTGCTGGTCGGTGCTCATAGCTCCCCTGCCATGCGCTCGATGAGACGAGAGGACTCCTCGGTGCTGAGGGCCTGCGTGCGCAGCATCCCATACCGCAGCCAGAATTCGCTGACCTCGTCCTCATCGGACCTGACGGACACCAGGCCCTGCGCATCGACGTAGACGTGCCGCCCACGGTCCATCGACTCCAGCAGCACCATGGGCCCGTTGAGTCCACTGTGGACACCTCGTGCGGCCGGCATCACCTGAAGCTCGATGTTGCGGAACCGCGCACTCGCCAGCAGGTGCTCCAACTGCCGGCGCATGACTGCGGTGCTGCCCACGAATCGTCGCAGTGCGCCTTCCTCCACGATGAACACGAAGACCACCGGCGGGTTCTTACGGGACAGCATCGCCTGACGGGCGAGTCGAGCCGCCACACGTTGCTCGACGACCTCCTCGTCGAGGGGCGGGAAGTGAGCTTCGAGGAGTGCCTGCGCGTAAGCCTCGGTCTGCAACAGGCCAGGAATGAGCAGGGGATCGTAGGAGAACCTGCTCAACGCCTCGACCTCCAGGAGCGCTACGTTCTGGAAGAACCGCGGCAACTTCGCCCGATCCACCTCGCCCTGCAACGCCTCCAGGACCCCGCCCGCCCCCAGCACCCGCTCCGCCGCCGCAGTGAACGCGGCCTTCGCGGGCCGCCGCCCCTGCTCCACCGAGGCGACCTGCTCCAGCGAGTACCCGATGGCCTCACCGAGCTGCTGCTGGCTCAGCCCCGCCCGCTTCCGCAGGTACTGCAACAACACTCCGTAGGCCGGCCCACACCCCCGGCAGGTCGGACCGCATGTCCTTCGTTCCCACTCCGCGATCGCTGCGCGCACCCCGTACCGCCTTCAAGCTCCCACACCCTTCCCTGCCCACGCCGCGCCCGTCGCCCGGGCCATGCCCAACGCGCCCCGCGGAAAGGGAGACACGGCATGTGATCCGTACGGCAGCCGTACAAGCCCCGTACAACCACGACCGAATCGTGCGGGGCCGCGCGCGGTGGCGACCCCGGTGCGCGATCACACCACCGTGCGCCCTGTCGCGGAGGGATGCCGGAAATATCAGATGGGCAGTGACTCAGGCGTAACTCAACCCCGTACGAGAGGATCGACTGCTCATGAGTCGACGTATGGCCCGTCCCGCCGCACTCGCCGCCTCCGCCGCGCTGCTGACCGGGGGCCTGCTGGCGGCGGCCGTTCCCACCGCCACCGCCGCACCGGCCAAGTACTCGCAGTCGGCGGCCGAGAAGGCGCTGAAGCGGGCGGGCGTCACGTGGGTGTCGTCGGGCAGGTGCAGCAACCGGAAGAACGGCAGGTGCACTTCGTTCGAACAGATCAACAGGAGCACGGTCGCCGGGGTGATCGACTTCAAGAAGACGAGCAAGTGCGCGGTGACCATCACCGCCGGCACGGAGAAGGGGCACGCCTCCGGCACATACAGCCACTGGAACGGCTACAAGGTCGACATCAAGCTGTCGTCGTGCGTGAACTCCTACATCACCCACAAGTTGAAGTACGTGGGTGAGCGCAAGGGCGACCGCGCGAAACAGTACAAGTCGCCGTCGGGCAACATCTACGCCCGCGAGGGCTCGCACTGGGACGTCACGTACTACCGCGGCAGCCGCTGACACGGCCCGGCGGCGGAGCCGGTGCCACCACCGGCCCCGCCCCGGCATGCAGTAGGGCGAGCAACTGCACCGGAAGAGCAGGCAGTAGCACGAAGCGGCAGGGGGCCTCCTGCGCCGCCCCCGGCGAGAGTCAGTCGTCCAGCCGGACCGGCATCAGCAGGGAGAACGTGTCCTCGTCGTCGGGGCGGCGGATCACGAGGGGGGCCGTGGGGGCGCTGAATTCCAGGAGCAGTTCGTCCCGGGCGCCGGCGGTGAGGGCGTGGAGCAGGAACTCGCGGTTGAAGGCGATGCGTTCGCGGGCGTCCTCGGTGTCCTCGGCGTCCTTGCAGAGGGACACCTTGCCGTCGTCCGTCATGCCGAGCACGCTGAGGTCGTAGGCCACGCCGTCCTGTTCGCGGACCTCGCTCCCGTGGACCGGGCCGGTCTCCAGCGCCTTCCGGAAGTCCGCCACGTCGACGACGGCGCGACGCCCCGCGGGCAGGTCGACGAGGCGGCGGTAGTCGGGGAAGTCGTGCTCGAGGCACTGGCCTGCCGTCTGGCGGTCGCCCGTCTCCAGCGTCAGGCGGCCCGCGTCCACGGCGAGGTGGGCGGGTTCGTCGCCGCCGAGCAGCGCCCGCATCGCGTCCACGAGCGGGAGGGGTGCGATGACCTGCGTGCGGGGGCCTTCGTGACCGGTGGTGCGTGCCTGCGCGACAGCCATCCGGTAGCGGTCGGTGGCCACGACGCGGAGCGTCGCGCCCTCGATGTCGAACAGGACTCCGCAGAGCATCGGCAGCTCCGGGTCGGTGCCGGCCGCGAAGCGGACCGCGTCCAGCGCGGCGGCCAGGTCCGGCGCGGGAAGGGCCAGCCGGACGGTGGTGGTGCGCGGCGAGGTCATCGGGTTCTCCCGGTGGTCGAGTTGGGTCCGGAGCGCGGAGAACTCGCTGCGTGCGTCGGACAGGCCTGCTTCGAGGCGGCGCAGGTGCGTCTGCAGCAGACCCCGCACCAGGTCCGTGTCGGCGCTGGACCAGCCGGCCAGCACCAGGCGGATGTCGGCGAGCGGCATGCCGGCCCGGCGCAACCGGGCCAGCACGGCGGCCTCGGCATACTGCTCGGCGGCGTACCAGCGGTAGCCGCTCACCGGGTCCACCCAGGCGGGGACCAGCACGCCGGCACGGTCGTAGAACCGCAGCGCGCTCACGCTCAGCCCACTGGTGCGGGCCATCTCCCCGATGCTGTACATGTCGTTCTCCACACGAGGACCTTCATGCCTCGACCATGTCGAGGGTCAAGCCCGCAAGAGTCCCGCCAGCCGACGGTACGAGTCGAGCAGCGCCTCGCGGTCGTACGTGCTCGTGGTGACCAGTACCTCTTGGGCGCCCGTCTCCTTCAGTACCGTCTCCAGCTCGTCCTCGACCTGGTCCGCCGTGCCGGCGAGGTGCCCGGTCAGACCGGTCTCGTAGTAGCCGCGCTCCTTGGCGGTCATCCGGGCTGCCTCGACGCGTTCGGCGGGCGGCAGGGGCGGGAACGTCCCGTGGGTGCGGGCGTGGGCCATCGACCAGGCCTCCGGGAGCAGGAGCCGGCGGGCATCCGCTTCGGTGGCGGCCACCGCGATCGCGCCGGAGATGACGACGTACGGCTCCGGCGCCCAGGGGGAGGGGCGGAAGTCGGTGCGGTAGCGGTCGATGCCGCGCAGCATCTTCTCGCGGTCGCGCAGGTCGCCGATGACCATGGGCAGGCCCGCGCGGGCGGCGATCCCGGCGCCCTCGCCCATGGCCAGCACGAACGGCGGCACCCGCAGACCCTCGGCGGGCCGGGCGTGCGCCCCCGTCGCGGACGTGCCCTCGAACCAGCCGAGCAGTTCAACCAACTGGGCCGCGAAGTCCTCCGCGTCGTCCTTGTCGCGGCCCAGCGCCCGGCGTACGCCGTCCGTGAAGCCGACGGAACGGCCGAGGCCCATGTCGACGCGGCCGGGGTACAGCGACTCCAGGACGCCGAACTGTTCGGCGACGACCAGGGGGCGGTGGTTGGGGAGCATCACCCCGCCGGTGCCGACCCGGATCGTGCGGGTCGCGGCGGCCACGGCGGCGGCCAGGACGGTCGGCGCGGAACCGGCGACGCCCGGCACGCCGTGGTGCTCCGAGACCCAGAACCGGTGGTAGCCGAGCCGCTCCGCCTCCTGCGCCAGGCGCACGGTGTCCCGCAGGGCCTCGGCGGCCGGACGGCCCTCCCGGGTGCGGGAGCGGTCCAGGACGGAGAAACGGGTGGACTCGATCAGGGCATTCACATTCGGTTCAACGCGGCAGAGCGCCCGTGATTCCCGCTCAGCCGGGCGGGGCTCCAGGCTCCGGGCCCCAGTACTCCGGACCGACCCCGCGCCAGTCGATCAGCGGGGAGACCGAGACCTCCACGGGGTCGACGTCGAGACCGGCACGGCGCAGGAACTCGGCGACGTCCGCGACGCTGTACGCCAGCCCCAGGATCTCGCCGTTGACACGGACGCGCCGCCCGCCCGTGGGGGAGGGCGGGTGCACGGTCACGGGCAGTGCTCCGGACATGTACCCAGCATCGGGTGCGAGGCGCGGGCCCGCATCCGGACCGGTCCGTCCGACCCCTCCACGTTCCGCCGGGAAGACCCTAGGGTGAACGGCGTGACGGACACCAGCAAGCGGCCCCTGGCCGTGTTCGACCTGGACAACACCCTCGCCGACACGGCGCACCGGCAGCGCTTCCTGCAGCGGCGGCCCCGGGACTGGGACGCCTTCTTCGCCGCCGCGACCGAGGACCCGCCGATCGCCGAGGGCGTGCGGCTGGCCCGGGACAGCGCGGACGAGTGCGAGGTCGTCTACCTCACCGGACGGCCCGAGCGGTGCCGCCGGGACACGCTCGACTGGCTCGCCGCCCACGGACTGCCCGAAGGGGACCTCCACATGCGGCGTGACGACGACCGCAGGCCCGCCCGCAGCACCAAGCTGGAGATCCTGCGGCGGCTGGCCCGGGACCGGGAGATCCGGGTGCTCGTGGACGACGACGAACTGGTGTGCCAGGACGCCGAACAGGCGGGTTTCCGGGTCCAGCTCGCCCGGTGGACGGCTCCCTCGGCCGAGCTGGCGGACGCGCAGGAGCGGGAGGGGCGGACCTGAGACCGGGTGTGGGGCCTCGGCCTCAGCCCGCCTCCTCGATCCGGAAGCCGACCTTCAGGCCCACCTGGTAGTGCTCGATCTGCCCGTTCTCGATCTGGCCCCTGACCTGCGTGACCTCGAACCAGTCCAGGTTGCGCACGGTCTGCGAGGCGCGGGTGATGGCGTTGCGGATGGCGTCGTCGACCCCCTGGTGCGAACTGCCGACGATCTCGGTGACCCGGTAAACGTGGTCGGTCATGATGCGGGTGCTCCTTACGCGGGCGACGCCGGCGGTGGCGCCGGACGGCGGGGACGTCACGTCGGGCGGTGACACTCCGTGAGAGGGGCGTCACACCTCACTCCACGGTGCCGCATACGGCGCCCGCGCGCGAGATGTGTGCGGATCGTGACCCTGCGGACACTTGACCTGCGCATTGGTCCATACCAAAATCCCAGACGCCCGTACGAGCCCGCTGCTCGGCCCCCCACGTCGGGATCTTTCCTGTGCACCTGACAGAACTGGACCCCTCGTGAGACGTCGCTTCCTCGCCCTCGTCTGTGTGCCCGCCGCGCTGGCCAGCGCCTGCGGAGCGCTGCCCGGCAGCAGTTCCGGCGGACGGCAGACCGTCACCGTCTGGCTGATGAAGGACAGCGCGTCGCAGGACTTCCTGCGCCGCTTCACGGAGGACTTCGAGCACACCCACAAGGACCTGCGCCTCGACATCCGCATCCAGGAATGGACCGGCATCGGCCCCAAGGTGCAGGCCGCCCTCTCGGGCGACGGGAAGGGCGGCCCCGACGTCGTCGAGGTCGGCAACACCCAGGTCGCCCAGTACGTCGAGGGCGGCCGGCTGACCAACCTGACCCTGGAGTCGATGCGGGACTGGGGCATGCAGCAGTGGGTGCCGGGCCTGGCCGAGCCGGGACAGGACAACTCCGCCCAGTACGGCATCCCCTGGTACGCCGCCAACCGCGTCGTCGTCTACCGCAAGGACCTGTTCGAGAAGGCCGGCATCAAGGCGCCGCCGCGCACCCGCGCCGAGTGGCTCGCCGACACCGAGAAGCTCGACACCGGCGGCAACCAGGGCATCTACCTGGCCGGACAGGACTGGTACACGCTCTCCGGCTTCATCTGGGACGAGGGCGGCGACCTCGCCAAGGAGAACTCCAACGTCTGGAAGGGCACCCTGGCCACCGCGGCCGCCCTGCGCGGCATGGACTTCTACCAGCGGCTGCAGAAGCTCGGCGACGGGCCCGTCGGCGCCGACGAGGAACACCCGCCGCAGGCCGGGGTGTTCGCCGCGGGCAAGGTGGCGCAGATCGTGGCCGTGCCGGGGGTCGCCCAGGCCGTCGTGCAGAAGAACCCCGCCCTCAAGGGCAAGTTGGGCTTCTTCGCGGTGCCGGGCAAGAGCGCGGGCCGGCCGGGCACCGTCTTCACCGGCGGCTCCGATCTCATCGTGCCGCGCAACACCGGTGACCGGGACGCGGCCGTCGCGGTCGTCGCCGCACTCACCGGCGCCAAGTGGGACACCGAGCTGGCCCGCACCATGAACTACGTCCCCAACAAGACGACGCTCGCCTCCGCGGTCGCCGGCGAGGAGGGAGTCGCGGCCATGGCGGCGGGCGCCGCGCACGGCCGAGCGACCCCCAGCACCCCGCAGTGGGCCGCGGTGGAGGCCGACAACCCGATCAAGCGGTACATGACGAAGGTGCTCAGCGGCGGCGACCCGCGTACCGAGGCGTGCCGCGCCTCCCAGCGGATCACCGAACAACTGGCGCCCGGCCTGGGCTGATCGCCGGGCCCGCCCGGGGCCGCCGGCAGGTCCGCCCGCCCGGGATCGCACGCCCGGGACCGCCCGCCCGGGACCGCCCGCCCGGGGCGGCCCGGCCGGGACCGGTCGGCCCGCCCCGAGCGCACGAGGCCCGACGCACGGCACGCTCGGCGCAGGACACTCTCACCGGTCGGCACGCTCAGCGCAGGTCACCCTCAGCGTGCGCCGCTCACCGCACCACGCTGAGCGACAGCGCGAAGCGGCCCTCGCGGTCGGTCCACCACCGGGTCAGGTCCAGCCCCGCGGCGGCCA
Organism: Streptomyces sp. NPDC056160; assembly: GCF_042268205.1. Lineage (NCBI taxonomy): Bacteria > Bacillati > Actinomycetota > Actinomycetes > Kitasatosporales > Streptomycetaceae > Streptomyces > Streptomyces sp. NPDC056160. Next base: position 32,528 of record NZ_JBHJUW010000024.1, on the reverse strand, counting down.
GTTCGGCGCTCACCCCCTCCCGGCGGAACTTCGCCGAGACCTCGGTGCGCATCTCCTCGCCCGCCGCGAAGTCGACGGCGAGGTCGAGGGCGGGCACCTTCACGGTCTGCGCGGTGCGGGAGCGCAGCCGCATCTCGATCCATTCCTCCTCGGGGTTCCACAGCGCCACGTGGTCGAAGGCGTCCGGGTCGAAGTCGGCGCCCAGTTCGCGGTCGACGACCGCCAGCACGTTCTTGTTGAACGCGGCGGTCACCCCGGCCGCGTCGTCGTACGCCCGTACCAGCACCGCCTCGTCCTTGACCAGGTCCGTGCCGAGGAGCAGCGCGTCGCCGGGGGAGAGCAGCGCGCGCACGCCCGCCAGGAACGCCGCGCGTTCGGCGGGCAGCAGGTTGCCGACGGTGCCGCCGAGGAACGCCAGCAGCCTCGGGCCGGGGGTGCCGGGCAGGGTGAGCCCGGCGGTGAAGTCGGCGATCAGCGCGTGCACGGTCAGCCCGGGGCGTTCGGCGGCCAGCGCCCGCCCGGCCTGGCGCAGCGCGCTCTCGCTGACGTCGACGGGGACGTAGGTGTGCAGGCCGGTGAGGGCGTCGAGCAGGTAGCGGGTCTTCTCCGAGGAGCCGGAGCCCAGCTCGACCAGGGTGCGGGCGGGCAGGGCTGCGGCGATCTCGCCCGCCCGGCCGGCGAGGATCTCGCGCTCGGCGCGGGTCGGGTAGTACTCGGGGAGTCCGGTGATCCGCTCGAACAGGTCACTGCCGTGCGCGTCGTAGAACCACTTCGGCGGCAGCGCCTTCGGATCGCTGGTCAGGCCGTGCTGGACGTCGGCGCGCAGTGCGGCCGCCGTGGCGTCCTCGGGCAGGATGCGGGTGACGTGGAACGGGCTCACGTACGGGGCTCCTCGGCTCGGGCGGACGCCAGGTCCCCGGCGGGGTCGCCGAGGCCGGGGTCCTTGAGGCTGGGGTCCTGGAGAACGGGGTCGTGGTCGTGGCTGCCGGGGTCCTTGAGGCTGAGGTCCTTGAGCGGGGTCAGCAGGACGTCCGTGCGGTGCGCCGCCAGCAGCGTGTGGTCGGGCACCTGGCACCAGCGCGCATCGTCGTCGTACGGCTCGGAGGCCACCACCACCGACCCGTGCCCGGGTTCGGCGAGGTACCAGAGGCTGTCGCCCCAGGCGGTCGCCGTGATCGTCTCGCCGTCGGTGAGCAGCAGGTTGAGCCGGGAGCCGGGCGCCGCCCCGGCCACCTCGAGGACGGTGTCGGCGAGGGCCTGGGCGGGTGCGTCGCCCGCGCGCAGCCGGGCCAGCACCAGCGCCCACACCAGCGCGGAGTCGTTGCGGGCCTCCAGCGCCAGCAGGTCCTGGGGCGGCAGCGTCCGGGCGGCCCCGGCGAGCGAGCCCGGCCAGCCGGTCACGGCGCCGTTGTGGCTGAACAGCCACCGGCCCGCGGCGAACGGTGCCGCCGCGGCCTCCGCGTCCGCGCCCGCCAGGGTCGCGTCGCGCACCGCCGCCAGCAGCGCCGTGCTCCGCACGACCCGGGCGAGGTCGGCGAAGGACAGGTCCGCCCAGATCGGCCCGGCCCGGCGGTAGCGGGCCGGCACGGGGTCGCCGGCGGCGTACCAGCCGACCCCGAAACCGTCGGCGTTGACCGTGCCGTACCGCTGCCGGCGGGGCGCCCACGACTGGCGGTACAGGCCGTGCGGCGGCTCGACGAGGGCCCGGCCGAGCGGCTCCTCGGGGCCCAGCCGGGCCAGGTGACGGCACATCAGTACTCTCCCGGCCGGGCGGAGCGGGCGGTGCGGAAACCGGAGAAGATCTGTCGCCGGACGGGGTAGTCCCAGTTGCGGAAGGTGCCCCGGCAGGCCACCGGGTCCACGGCGAACGAGCCGCCGCGCAGCACCTTGTGCTCCGGCCCGAAGAACACCTCCGAGTACTCCTTGTACGGGAACGCGGCGAACCCCGGGTAGGGCAGGAAGTCGCTCGCCGTCCACTCCCACACGTCACCGATCAACTGACTTACGCCGAGGGGCGATTCACCGGCCGGGTAGCTGCCTGCCGGGGCCGGGCGCAGGTGCCGCTGGCCGAGGTTGGCGTGCTCCGGCGCCGGGTCCGCGTCCCCCCACGGGTAGCGGGCCGAGCGGCCGGTGGCCGGGTCGTGCCGCGCCGCCTTCTCCCACTCGGCCTCGGTGGGCAGCCGCCGCCCCGCCCAGCGGGCGTAGGCGTCGGCCTCGTACCAGCACACGTGCAGGACCGGCTCGTCGGGCGGTACGGCCTCGGTGGCGCCGAAGTGCCGGCGCAGCCACTGTCCCCCGTCGCGGCGCCAGAACAGCGGGGCGGTGATGCCGTGCCGCCTGATGTGGGTCCAGCCGTCCGGCGCCCACCAGCGTGCCTCGTCGTACCCGCCGTCCTCGATGAACGCCAGGTAGGCAGCGTTGGTGACCGCGGTGGTGTCGATCCAGAACGGCGCCACCTCCCGCACGTGCGCGGGCCGTTCGTTGTCCAGCGCCCACGGCTCGGTGGAGGTCCCCATGGTGAACGGGCCGCCGGGCACGAGGACTTCGGGCGGCCCGGTGAACGGGGGCGCCGGCTGCGGGTCGGGCGCGGTCAGGGCCCGCGGGCCCCGGCGCAGCTGATGGGTGATCAGCATCGTCTCGTCGTGCTGCTGTTCGTGCTGCGCGATCATCCCGAAGGCGAAGCCCGCCTCGGTCAGCCGGGTCCCGTGGAAGTCGGCGGCCTCCAGCAGGTCCAGCACCCGGCCGCGCACCTCCGACGCGTACGCGCGGGCCTCGGCGGGCGCCAGCAGCGGCAGGGAGGGGCGTTCGGAGCGCGGGTGCTCGAAGGCGTCGTAGAGGCTGTCGATCTCGGGGCGCATCGCCTCCCGTCCGGCGACCGTGCGCAGCAGCCACAGCTCCTCCTGGTTGCCGATGTGCGCGAGGTCCCACACCAGCGGCGACATCAGGGGGGAGTGCTGCGCGGTCAGGTCGGGCTCCTCCACGCAGCCGGTCAGCAGCGTGGTGCGGTCCCGGGCGGTGGTGAGCGAGGTCAGGGCACGGGCGCGCAGCGCCTCGGGGTCGGTCCCGGCGCCGGGCGTCGGACCGGGCGCCGCGTGGGGGGCGGGGTCGAGCGCGGGGTCGGTCATGAGCGGAGGTCCTTCCCGTGGGTGCGGCGGTCCCGGCCGTCCAGTCGGTCGAGCAGGTCGTCGGCGGGGCAGCGGCCCCTGCGGACGTAGCGGTCCAGGTACGTCGTGACGGCGTCCGTGACCGCGGGGGCGGCCCCGAGCCGCGGCAGGGCCGCCAGGGCGGCCTCGAAGCAGGTGACGGCCGCCTCGCGCAGCTCCGGGTCGGCGAGCCCGGAGCGGGCCGCGTCGACCCACAGCGGGTTGTGCGGCGCGGGCCTGCCCAGCGCCCGCTCGGCGAGCGGCTTGACGGTCCGGTACGCGCTCTCCGCGGCCTCCGGGTCGTCGAAGAGCGCCGCCGTCACCGCGAGCGGCACGATCCATCCGTCGTCGCCGGGCTGCGCGTCGATCATGCGCAGTTCGAGATGGCCGCGCGGCCTGACGGGCGGGAAGAGGGTGGTGAGGTGGTAGTCGAGGTCCTCCCTGGTCGGCGGCCTGGGCCGGCCGGAGCGTATCCAGTCACGGAAGGTCAGGCCCTCGGGGACGTGCCACGGCCCGTCGTCGCGCCGCACGCACATCACCGGCGCGTCCAGCACGTGCCGGGCCCAGGCGGTGCGGGGGGAGCCGTCGAGCGGGGGAGCGCCCGCCCGCCCCGGGCCGATCTGCGTCCACAGCAGTTGCCGGGTGGAGCGCCATCCGGTGCGCCGTCGGCCGAGCAGCGGGGAGTTGGCGAACGCGGCCACCAGGACCGCGCCCAGCTGGTGTGCGAGCCACCAGCGCCGCACGTGGCCGAGCGGTCCCGGCTCCTCGTGGCCGGCGTCCAGGCACACCTGCACGGAGGCCGAGGTGCACATCATGTGCCGGCCGGCCGGGCCGCCCCGGTCCAGGCAGGCCTCCAGGGCGTCGTAGCGCCGCTCGCGCAGGAACCGCCGGGGAGTGTGCCAGGGATCGTGGCCGAGACCGACCAGACGCAGGTCGTCGGCGGCCAGTACGGCACGGACGCGGTCGAGGTCCGCGGAGACGGTGCCGACACACTCCGTCAGGGAGGCGGCGGGCGGCGAGCTGAGTTCCAGCTGGCCGCCGGGTTCGACGGTGAGCGCCGATCCCAGGGGCACGGTCCGCAGGGCGGCGTAGGCCGCTTCGAGACGTTCGGGGGTCACGGGGAGCCGCGGCGAACGCAGCTCGTGGACCAGCCATTCCACTTCCACGCCGATGGTGCGGGGCGGTCCGGTCTTGAAGCAGATGCCGCTGACCAGCGCCTCGACCTCGGCTTCGGAGACGGCGGTACGGGGCTCCGTACAGCCACTTGCCGAATCGGACATGTCGGGATCCTCCTGAGATTCCACCATGCCACCGGCCCGGGATCGATGGTCCGGGACGGTGTCGCACCGTCCCACCCAAGTCCCTGCGACCGATTCGCACAAGGGTGCAGAACGGGACAATCGTGCCCTGGAATCTCAGTTTCCGCGATGTTTCCCGACGCTTCACGGCGTTCCCCGCAGGCCGCGCGGCACCGTTCGGCACCTGTCGGACGGGGAAATCCCGTTGCACCGGGGGTCCCGGATCGCTCACGATGCGTACATGAACACGGGGGACGCCGCGCGGGGCGCGGTCGTGGCGCTCGCGGGGGTGGCGCCATGAGCGCGCGCCTGCGCGGCATCGCACAGCAGACCGAGCAGATCGTCATGGCCGGGGCCTACCGGCGGGGCGACGGCGGCGAGGTGCGCCTGGCCGCGGCCGTCGGTGCCGCCCGCGCGGGCACGCGCGTGCACGGGCCCGGCCCGGTCTCCGTGCCGCCGTGGGTACCGGCCGGGACGACCGTCGAGGTCACGGGCGAGAGCAGCCTGGCCGCGGCCCGGCGGCTCACCGGCCCGGTGGCCGTCCTGAACTTCGCCTCGGCGCGCAATCCCGGGGGCGGCTACCTCAACGGCGCGCAGGCCCAGGAGGAGGCCCTGTGCCGCGCCTCCGCGCTCCACACGTGCCTGCTCGGAGCCAGGGAGTTCTACGACCATCACCGGACGCACCGGGATCCGTTCTACTCCGATCGGGTGATCCACTCGCCGGCCGTGCCCGTTTTCCGCGACGACCGCGGCGGGCTGCTGGACGAGCCGTACACCGCCGGCTTCCTGACCGCCGCCGCCCCGAACGCCGGGGTGGTCCTGCGTGACACACCCGAGCGGGCGGACCGGCTCCCGGGCGCCCTGGCCGTCCGCGCCGAGCGGGTGCTGGAGACGGCCGCGGCGCACGGCTACCGGCGGCTGGTGCTGGGGGCCTGGGGGTGCGGGGTGTTCCGCAACGACCCCGCGCAGGTGGCGGCGGCATTCCGGGCGCTGCTGGGGCCCGGCGGGCGGTTCGCGGACGCGTTCGAGTGCGTGGTGTTCGGTGTGCTCGACCGTACGCCGGGCAGCGCCGTCCGGGCCGCGTTCGCGCGGGCGTTCGCCTGAGGCGAGAGTACGGCGGAGGTGGCTCCGCCGCGCCCTGGGCCTCCGGCGTCAGGTCCAGCCGTACCGCTCCCGCAGCCGTCGCACCACCGAGTCGAACCGCATCCGGTCCAGCGCGCACGCCTCGCGCCGCATGCCGTCCTCGTGCAGCCGCAGCACCCGGTCGACGGCCACCCAGGACTCGCGCCCGGCCCGGTCCCAGGGGCCGCTGCCGATCCCGACCCACTCGCGGTCCCGGTCATGCGCCTTGCTGGACAACTGGACGGCGAGCAGCGTCCCCGCGCTCTCCCGGGCCACCACGAGCACCGGACGGTCCTTGCCCCGGCCGTCGTTCTCCTCGAAGGGCACCCACGTCCAGACGATCTCCCCGGGGTCCGGGTCGCCGTCGTGCGCCGGCGCGTACTCGGTGCGCACCCGGCCGACCTCGTGCGGGTCTGCCTCCGTCGTGGCGGCGGGGCCGAAACGGCCGGGAACGAGGGGCGCGTCGGACGAGCCGGCCGTGCCGGAGGCGTCGGGTTCATCGGTGAAGGCAGTCACGCAGGCACCCTAGTGGTGCCGTCGAGAGCGGAGCCGGCCGGCCGTCAGGAGCCTTCCGTGCGCGACCGGATCCGCATGCCGGGACGGCGCCGGTGCACGGTCAGGTAGACGAGCCCGTCGGGGCCCGCCCCGATACTGCGCGTGGAGCCGTGCGGCAGCCAGACCGTCGCGCCCTCGGCCAGGTCCCGGGGCTCCTCCTGCGGGCCCGCGCCGAGCGTGCCGCCGCCGCGGACGACGTACACCAGCACGTCCAGGTCGGGTTCGGCGTGCGGCGCGACCCGCGCGCCCGGGGCGAGACGCACGAGATTGGCGTCGAGCTGACGTCCGCTCTCCGCCAGCTTCCACAGCACGGCCGCCGCTGCCGGCGGGTCCTCGGCCAGGGACCGGGCGTCGCACAGGACGCGCGGCCCGGGCGGCCCGGCCCCCTCGGGACCGGTGTCGTGCGCGGCGGACGACACCATGGTGCACCCCTCTCCCTGCGGCTTCGATACATCGCCTACGATTGTTCCATGTTCGACCGGTGAAAAATCACCGCAGGTGGGAGGGGGTGCGCCCGGGTGCCCGAGAGGCGGGTGGGTGAACGTCGGCGCGAGGTGCTGGACGTGCTGCGCTCGGCCCCCGTTCCCCTGGGTGCGGCGGAGACCGCCGAGCAGATCGGCGTGCACCCCAACACCGTGCGCTTCCACCTGGACGCCCTGGTGGCCGAGGGGCTGGCCGAGCGGCGCACCGAGGCCCCCGACGGCTCGGGCCGCCGCCGCCCGGGTCCGGGACGCCCGCGCACCGTGTACGCCGCCCGGCCCGGCATGGACCGCGGTGGCGCACGCGGCTACCGCCTGCTGGCGCGGATGCTGCTCGGCGAGCCGGCCTCCCGCGGCCCCGAGGCCCGGGACGCCGCCGTCGAGACGGGCCGGGCCTGGGGCCGCCGCCTCGCGAAGCCCCTCCTGCCCGAGCCGCCCGAGCCGTCCGGTTCGCCCGTCCCGCCGGTTCCGCCCCTCCCGCCTGAGCCGTCCGGGCCGGGGCCGACGGCTGCCGATTCGGCGGACCGGCTGGTCGCCCTGCTCGACGACCTCGGTTTCGACCCGGCCCCCGAGGGGCGCGACCGGGGCGGACCGCCGGAACGGATCCGGCTGCGGCACTGCCCCTTCCTGGAACTGGCCGAGGAGCACGGCCAGGTGGTGTGCCCGCTCCATCTGGGGCTGATGCAGGGCGCGTTGACGGAGCTGGGCGCCCCGCTGACCGTGAGCGGCCTGGAGCCCTTCGCCACCCCCGGCTCCTGCCTGGCGCACCTGGCCGCCCACCCGGCCGTGACGTCCGCCGTATGACGTGAACAGACCCGGGCCCGTCGGCCCGGGTGGAAAGGCAGCACATCGATGAACACCCCCTCGGCGGCCACGGCGAGCGCGGTCACCTTCGTCTGGCTCGGCATGGTGCTGGGCATCTCCTTCCTGGAGGCGCCCCTGAAGTTCCGTGCGCCGGGCGTGACCATCCCCATCGGCCTGGGTATCGGCCGTATGGTCTTCCGGGCGCTGAACCTGGTGGAGGCCGCGCTTGCGGTCGTGGTGATCGTCGCGGTGGCCGTGGGCGGCGCCCCGGTCCCGGTCATCGCCCTGACGGCGGCCGTCGCCGTGCTCCTGCTGGTGCAACTGCTCTTCGTCCGCCCCCGGCTGAACCGCAGGTCCGACCGGGTCCTGTCCGGCGCGGAGCCGGTGGACGGCCCGCGTTCGCACGACCATCTGGTCTACGTGGCCCTGGAGACCGTCAAGGTCGGGGTCCTGATCGCGCTGGGGATCGCCCTGCTGACGGTGTGAGCCGGCCCGCGCGCGACTGCCGCCGACGCTTCGGGCGGGCCAGCGGCGGGTAGGGGCTCGCACTGGCGGCCTGGACGACACGGCCCAGAAGGGACGTGGGCAGGGCCCGGCGGAGGGGGAGCCGATGAGCGGCGAACTGGTGCGGTTCGACCTGGGCGAGGGGTCGGCCGGAGTGTACGTCGAGATGGCCGACGACGATCCCGGGGTGGAGCGCGCCCGGCGGCGCGGCGGCGGGACCCGGGCGGAACCGGTGGACGGGTTCGAGTCCGGTCTCGATCAGATCCGCGATGTCGCGGGCCGTACCCTGCGGCGGATCACGGCCATGCCGGCCCCGCCGTCCACGGTCGAGCTGGAGTTCGGGGTGAAGTTCAGTGTGGAGGCGGGCGCGGTCATCGCCCGCACGGGTGTCGAGGGCCACGTGAAGGTCAAGGTGGTCTGGGAGAAGAGCACCCCCGGACAGCAACACCAGCAGGACGACGACGAGGACGGGGATGACGACGACGGGGGCGCCGGAGCGGGTGCTGCGGGGCCGGGCGCGGGCGCCGGTGGGGGTCAGGCGCCCGGTGTCAGTGCGCCATCGGATCCGTCGACTTGACCGGCACGGAGTCCGCCACGGGATCCGCCACCGGATCCGCCTCGGGTGGCTCCCGGCGCACGGGAGCCACCACCGTGCGCTGCGTCTGCGCCGTCACGCCCACCACAGGCACCGGTTCCTTCACCAGGTCCGGCACGTCCCCGACCCGCTCCAGCTGGCTTCGGTACAGCGTCGTGCCGCCGGTCACGGCCTGCGCGCACAGCACGGCGAGGATGCCGGGTCCCAGCAGCGCGGCGTCCCCGAGCATCTCCGCCACCATCACCAGCACCCCGAGCGGCGCGTTGGCCACCGAACCCAGACAGGCCGCCATGCCCACCGCCACCGGCACCAGCGGACTGTGCGGGGCGATGCCCAGCGGCTCGGCGAGCCGCCACAGCGAGGCACCCACACCGGCGCCCACCACCATGCCGGGCCCGAAGATGCCGCCGGAACCGCCCGAACCGACCGTCAGCGCCGTACCGGCGATCTTCGCCAGGGGCAGCACCAGGACCACGGCCAGCGGCAGGTCCAGCAGCACCTGCCGCTGCGTCACCGCCTCCATGAGCCCGTAACCGGTGCCCAGCACGCCCGGTACCAGGAGTCCGAGCCCGCCCACGAGCAGCGCCCCGACCGTCGGCGCCGCGATCCGGGACAGCAGCCCGCGCGCGCGTGCCTCCACCCGCAGGTGCACCGCGTAGAAGCAGGCCGTGTACAGCCGTCCGGCACCGCCCGCCACCACACCCACCACGGCCACCAGGGCGAACCCGCCCACGCCGCCCACCGCCTGCCCCGCGTGGTGGCCCAGCACGGGGGTGAACCCGAAGCAGGCGCCGAACATCAGCCAGCCCGAGACGGAGGCGATCAGCGCCTTCGGCAGCACCCGCGCGTCCATGCCGCGCCGGTGCAGCATCTCCGCCCCGAGCAGTGCCCCGCCGAACGGTGCCCGGAAGATCGCGCCCACCCCCGAGGCGAGTCCGATCACCAGCGCGGTCTTGGCCTGCTCCCGCGACATGCCGGTGCGCCGGGCGATGACGGAGCCGAACGCCGCCGAGATCTGCGCCGCCGGCCCCTCCGTGCCGCCCGAGCCGCCCGAGCCCAGCGTCAGGGCCGACGCCACGAGTTTGACCACCGTCACGCGGCCCCGCATGCCCGTCGGGTCGTGGTGGGCCGCCGCGATGGCCGCGTCCGTGCCGTGGCCGCGCGCCTCGGGGGCCAGCCACAGGGCGAAGACGGTGGCGGCCAGGGCGCCGCCGCCGGCCACCAGGGGCACGAGCCAGGGCCGGTCGGAGGCCTCCAGCTCCAGGAATCCGCCCTCCGCCGTCGTGCGGTAGGGCCGGTAACCGGCCACTGATTCCAGCAGCCAGCCGGTGCACAGGTGGAGCAGTCCGAACAGCGCCGCCGCGCCCAGCCCGGCCACGGCGCCGATGAGCACGGCGGGCACGACCCAGCGCGCCTGCGAGTCGTCCGCGCCGTCCACGGGCAGGAGCCGAGCGGTCAGAGACCGTAAGGACCAGCGCCGTGCACGTTCCTCCGTACCATGCGCCCCCGCTTTCACCCGCATACTCCCGCCACCCGACAGCGTCCCCCTCGGCAAGGGTGACGGGAGACCGGTCGCAAGGTCAACCTCGCAGCTCCGAACGGGGGATGACGGATCATCAGCGTACTGACACCCCATCGCACAACCGTCCAATACACCCCAGCGGAACCGGTCGGTCACGCCCGAATCACGGGCTGACCTGCCCACGTTCCTCTGGTTATCCTCAAAGTCGGATCAACGGACAGTCAGCAGGCGGTGGCGACAGGGGGCTGAGGCCGATGCCGAGCGGGGCCGGTGAGCGTACGGCGGACATGCCGGATCTGACAGGGCTGCCCCTGGAGGACATTCTGGAGGGCACCGACTCGGCGCTGTCCGCGGCACTGCGCCGCGTCCTGGGCCACCTGGCGGGCGAGGAAGCGCCGGTGGCCGCCTACGATTCCGGAGGCGACACCGCCGAGGGGCCGCGCCGGCTCACCACCCCCGCCCCGTGACCCCGGCCGACCGCGCCCCGCACGGCCGCTGGCCCGACGACCTCCTCGACGTCGCCGCCCTGCGCGCCGCCGGGACCCGCCCCCTGCCCTTCCGGGAGTTCGTCGTCAAGGTGCACAGCCGCTGCAACCTCGCCTGCACGTACTGCTACGTCTACGAAGCCGAGGACCAGCACTGGCGGGCCCAGCCGCACACCATGTCCCCGGACACGGCCGCACAGGTGTGCCACCGGATCGCCGAACACGCCGCGCAGCACCGCCCCGAGTCCGTGCGCGTCATCCTCCACGGCGGCGAACCACTGCTCGCCGGAACCGGCCTGCTGCGCGCCATCGCCCGGACCCTGCGCGCCGGGCTCCCGGCCGGGACCACGGCCGAAGTCGTCGTCCAGACCAACGGCCTCCTCCTCGACGACGCCGTGCTGCGCCTGTGCCACGAGGAGGACGTCAAGATCGCCGTCAGTCTCGACGGCACCGCCCGCACCCACGACCGCGCCCGCCGCGACCGCGCCGGACGAGGCAGCCACGCCCGGGTCGCCGCCGCCCTGCGCCGCCTCGCCGCCCCCGAGCACCGCGACGTGTGGGCCGGCCTCCTGTGCACCGTCGACGTCACCGCCGACCCGCTCGTCACCTACGAGCACCTGCTGTCGTACGACCCGCCCGCGCTCCGCCTCCTGCTGCCGCTGGGCAACTGGACGGCCCGCCCGCCGGGCCGCACCGCCGACCCCGCCCACACCCCCTACGGCCAGTGGCTCGCCACCGTCTTCGACCGCTGGTACGGCACCCCCGGACCACCGGTGCGCATCGCGTTCTTCGAGTCGGTCCTCGACCTCCTGCTCGGCGGCGTCACCCGCACCGAGACCATCGGCGGCGCCCCCTGCCAGCTCGCCGTGGTGGACACGGACGGCGCCCTCACCCTCTCCGACCAGCTCAAGTCCGCCTACGAGGGAGCCGACCGCAGCGGCCTCGACGTCCACCGCCACCCCTTCGACGCGCTCCTGGACCACCCCGGAGTCGTGGCCCGCCAGCTCGACGCCCGCGCCCTGGCGCCGCCCTGCCGCGCCTGCCCGGTCGGCGCCGTCTGCGGCGGCGGCCACTACCCGCACCGCTACCGCGCGGACAACGGCTACCTCAACCCCTCCGTGTACTGCCCCGACCTGATGGCACTGATCCGGCACGTGGCCGACGTCCTGCGCGCCGACCTCGCCCGAGCCGCCGGGGCCCGCCGTTGACGCACGACCACCGGGCCGCCGCGCCCGCACCCCCGCTGACCCTGCCCCCCGGCCTGTGGCGCCGGCTCGCGCGCGGCACACCGGACCCCGCCACCGTGCGCCTGCTGCGCACCGCCCGCGCGAGCCGCAACCTCCTGCTGCTGCGCGCCCTGAACGACGACCCGCGCGGCGGCCCCCTCCGCGACCGCGCCCTCGCCGTCCTGACCGCCGTACGGCACCGCTCGCCCGCCGTCCTCGACGCGCTGATCACCGACCCCGCCGCCGGAACCCTGCTCGCCGGGGCGGTACGGGAGGGCAGGCCCGACACGGTCGCCGCCCTCGCCGCGGCCGCCGGGCACCGCGCCCGCCTCCCCTTCCGCCTGGACGTCCCGGTCCACGACGGCGCCCTCCACCTGCCCGGACTCGGCCACGCCGCCCTCGCCCCCGACACGAGCACCGCGCGCGTCGCACGCGGCCCGCACGGCACCACCGTGACCGCCCTCGGCCGCCGGACCACCGTCCCCGCCGCCCTCACCGTCACCGTTCCGGACACTCGGCACGCAACCGCGCCCGGCTGGACCCCACTGCCGCACCTCACCCTCCCGGGCCCCGGCCCACGGCTGCGCATACGCCTCGACACGCACGCCTCCCTGAACGGCCCGGGCCCGCCGCCACCGCCCGAACCCGCTCGGTGGCGGGCCCGGCTCGGCGCGGCCTGGCAGCACCTCGCCGCCCGCCACCCCGAGCGGGCCGACGCGGTACGCGGCACCGTCCGCGCCGTCGTCCCGCTCGGCCCGCTCGCCCCGGGGGTCCCCGCCGGGGCGCCCGGCCGCTGGCTGAGCGCCTCCTTCAGCGACGCCTTCGGCCTGGTGGCGCTCGCCCCGCTGGACGACCCCGCCGAACTCGCCGCCGCACTCGTCCACGAGACCCAGCACTCCCTGCTCTACGCGCTGCAGGACCTCACCCGGCTGCTCCACGCGCCGCCCGGCGCGCGCGGCCACGCCCCCTGGAGCGGGCGGTCCCGGCCGCCCTCGGCCCTGCTCCAGGGCGCCTCGGCGTTTCTCGTGACGGCCGCGTTCTGGCGCACCGAGGCCGCCCTGGGCGACCCGGCCGCCCGCGCCCCGTACGAACGGTGGCGGCGCACCGCCCGGCTGGCCGCCGGCGAACTGGAGCGCGGCGCCTGGCTCACCGGGAACGGCCACCTGCTCCTGCACGCCCTGCGGGACGTCCTCGCCGAATGGGAGGCAGCACCGCTCTGAGAGCTGCGAACAAAAGTGGGCCCCGGCTGGCGGCGCCCGGCACGCGCCCTCGCCGCGTTGCCGAAAGGCCCTGGTAGCTCCGCTACAAGGACCTCCCGGCGCCTTGCGATCGCACGCACCGGACACCGCCCGCTGATCGGAACCCACTTTTGTTCGCAGCTCTGACCCCGGCGCGGCCGGACGTCGTCCGGCACCGCCGGCCCGGGGAGCGTCAGATCGGCGGCGGCTCGATGTCGCACTCCGCGCGGACCCCGGCCGCGGCGCCACGGCTCTCGGGATGATCCGGGCCGAGGGTCGCCAGATAGCGCCGCCGCACCGACGTCAGCAGCTCCTCGCCGGCCTCGGTGTCGCCCGTGGCCGCCATGTCCAGGGCCACGTTCGTCAGCGCGGCCAGCGTCGCCGGGTGGCGGTCGCCGTAGCGGGCCTCCAGGGCGCGGGCGCACTCCTCGCCCAGTGTCCGCGCCGCCTCCGGCTCGCCCCCCTGGGCCAGGTCGGTGGCGAGGTTGACCCGGGCCAGCAGCAGCCAGGGGTGGTCGTCCGGGAGGGCCGCGGCCAGCACGGCCACCGTCTCCTCGTCGACCCGGCGGGCCTCCGCGTGCTGGTGCGAGGCGCGCAGCGCGGCCCCGTGGTCGACACCGGCCGCGCCCGTCAGCGGATGCCCCGGGCCCAGCACGGACCGGTAGCGGTGCAGCGCGTCGGCGCTGTGCTCGCGCGCCCCCTCGGCGTCCCCGGTCAGCCTGAGGTCGTTGGAGATGTTCGTCAGCGCGGCCAGCGTGTCGACGTGGTCCGGGCCGAACAGCGTCCGGTACAGCTCCAGCGCCTCCCGGGCCAGGGCGAGCCCCTGTTCGAAGTCACCGGCCTTGCGGCACGTCACCGAGAAGTTCTTGATGGCGCGCGCGGTGTGCGGATGCCGGTCGCCGTACTGCTCGCGGTAGCGGGCCACCGTGCTGCTCTGCAGGATCATCGCGTCCGCGTACCGGCCGCACTCGCGCATGTCGCGCGCCACGTTGTTGATGGAGAAGAGCGTGGAGCGGGCGGTGGGGCCGAGGATCTCCAGCCGGGCGTCGTGGATGCGTTCGTCGAGGGCCAGCGCCTCCTCGTACAGGCCGTTGACGCGCAGGCTCACGCTGTAGTTGTGCCCGACGGTCAGGACGTGCGGACTGCGCGCGCCGTGCGTTTGGACGCTGCGGTCGTAGGCGTCGCGGTCCAGGGCCAGCGCGTCGGGGAAGCGGCCCGCCGCCCGCAGGTCCGCGGCGGTGGCCCCGGCCACGGTCAGGGTGAACTCGTGGTCGTCGCCCAGGGTGGCGCGGAGCCGGGCGAGCACGTCCTCGTTGATCCGCTGCGACTCCTCGAACTCGGCCAGCTGCCAGTGCGCGCTGGCCTGCTGCCGGCGCGCCCACAGCGTCTGCACGTGGTCCGGGCCCAGCGTCGTCCGCCAGATGCCGGCGACCTTCCCGGCCAGTTGCGCCGCGCCCCGGAAGTCACCGCGCGCGATCACGTAACCGAGGATGCTCAGCGCGGTGTCCCGGGCCTCGCCGTCCCCGCAGTCCAGCAGCCCGGACGGTTCGAGGTGGGGCAGGATGTCGGCGTAGTTGCGCCAGTTCTCCGGGCGCTGGGAGTCCCCCGGGTCGTGCGCGGCGATGATCTCGTGGACCAGGTGCCGCAGCCGGGTGGCCTCGTCCTGCGACAGCTCGTCCCGCAGGACGCCGCTGAGCAGCCGGTGCACCTGGAGCGTGCCGGTGGCGGCGTTGACGCTCAGCAGCGAGAACTGGTTGATGGCCCGGATCGCCCGGCCCCGGGCCAGTTCGTCGCGGGCGACCGGGGCGAGGTCGTCGGGCAGGTTCAGCAGCCGCGCGTCGCGCAGGAACGACTGGGCGACGGGCTCGGGGCCGAAGAAGGCCAGCAGCCGCAGCAGTTCGAGGGCCTGCGGGTTCTGCGCGCGCAGCAGGTCCACCGAGGCCCGCCAGGTCGCCGCGACCGGCCGGACGCCCGACGACGGCGGTTCCGCCAGCAACTCCTGCCGGCGGTGTTCGAGCAGTTCCAGGTAGGCGCCGGTCCCGATGCCCGACTGGGCCTGCGCCGCCACCGAGTGCTCCAGCGCCAGCGGCAGGTCGCCCAGCGACTCGGCGAGCCGCTCGGCCTCCTCCTGGCTGGCCCACGGCGTGCGCTGGCGCAGGAAACCGATGCTCTCCTGCCGGGAGAACACGTCGACGTGCAGCGCGTGCACCCGGTCGGCCCAGCCGGTGTGCCGGGACGTCACCAGGACGTGCCCGGCGCCCTGCGCCACCCCGAGCAGCGACGGGATGTAGGGGACGACGTCCTCGGGCGCCCCCGCGTTGTCCATCACGAGCAGCCAGCGGCGGAACGGCTCACCGGTCGACATCGCCGCCAGGACACGGTCCACCGGGTCGCCGGGGCCCTCGGCCGCCGGGCCGAAGTCCGGTACCAGGGAGGCGAGCTGCTGGCGGATCACCGCGGGCTGCTCGGCGTCGATCCACCAGATCCGCTCGTACTCGGTGTGGTGCCGGTGCACGTACTCCACGGCCAGCCGGGTCTTGCCGACCCCGCCCATCCCGTACAGGGCGTACGGCAGGACGGCCACCTGGTCGCCCGAGTTCAGCAGGGCCCGCAGCCTGTCCAGCTCCTCCTCCCGGCCGGTGAAGTAGGAGGCCTGGGGCAGCGGCATGGTCCGCGGCAGCCGGGCCGGCCGGGGGGCCCCGGCCGCCGGCGTGTGGGTGCTCCCCACGGGCGGGCCGGGCCGCTCGACGCCGGTGGCCGGTGGCGTCGTACGGGAAGGGGCGGGGTCCATCGACACGTCCTCCATGCGCTGAGCCGGTTCCTCGGGAGGTGGAGTGGCGGGCGGTCCGGCCGCGCCGGATGGTGCGGACCGACGTCCGCTGTCCTCCCCACCCGCGGGCCCGCCCAAAGACGAATGCGCCCGTGCGCGGGCCAGTGCGCCTCCGTAGGCCGGTCCGAGCGCGGCCAGGGCGGGTGCCGCCGCCGAGAGCAGTTCGTGGTCGGCCGGTCCGAGCGCGGCCGCGTCCAGGTCGGCGGGCGCGGCCACCAGCGTGCCCAGCAGCCCCGACCGCGCGCCCATGGCCCGCCCGGCGATCTGCGACACCTCCTGGAGGGTGCGCAGGGTCTCGGTGCGCCCGAGGCCGTACAGCAACCGGTCGCGCACGCCCTCCAGGAACTCCAGGCGCGGGCCGTCGCCCTGCGGACCGTCGCCGTGCGGGCCGCTGTCCGCCGCGAGCAGGCCGCCGAGCAGGATCTCCGCGAACGGCAGCGGTCCGGCCGCCCGGCCCAGCAGACGCTGCACCGCCCCGACCACCTCAGGCCGCAGCGGGACCATCGCCAGTTGCGCGGCGAGCCGGCGCGCCTGCGGGGAGGCGTGCCGCAGGAAACGCCGTACCGCCTGCTCCGGGGAGACCGGCCGGGGCCGGTGCTCCGGGGCGAGCGGCGGCAGGCACTGCGGTGCCAGGCCCTGCTCGTCCACCAGCAGGGCCGCCACGTCGCTGTGCGCGGGGGCCTCACCCGCGACCATGCGCGCCCAGCCCGCGAACCAGGGGGCCTCCATCTCGAGCACCGGCACGGGCAGCGCACCCGGACGCACCCAGCGCGCGCCGCTGCGCAGGAGCAGCAGCGCGTTCGGCAGCCCCGGCGCGAGGGCACGCACCCGGACGTCCCGGGGCACCGCCTCGCACAGGTCCCACAGGCGGCTGGGCAGCGGCTGGAGCACCGCGACGGGCGCGTGCCGCGCCCAGTGGTGCAGCAGCCGGGGCACGCTGCCGGACGCCCAGGCGTCACCCACGCAGTCGCTCATCAGCAGGACCAGCCGCCGCCCCTGCGGGTGGAACAGCTCACCCGGGGCGCGCGCGGGACCGCCCTGGTGCGAGCGCAGCCGTGCCGCCTTCCCGCCGCGGGTGTCCAGCCACCACACCCGTACGTCGGCGAACGCGCCCTGCCGGCGCAGCAGTTCGGCGAACCGGTCCGCGACCCCCTGCCACACCGACATCGACACGCTCTGCTCGACGACGAGCGCGACCTCGAACCAGCGGTCCGGCACGTCCGCCAGTACGGGACTCCACCGGCCCAGCTCCGCCGACCTGATCGCGGTCCGCTCGTCGTCCAGGGTGAACCGGCGGCGCGAGCGGACCCGCCGGTTGAGCGGACGCAGGGCGCGGGCCAGGCGGAGCGGGTCCCGCAGGACACCCGGGCGGGTGTCGGCGTCGAACAGGGCCACGGCGCCCACCGGAGACCCCATGTCGGTCAGCGGCCCCCGGGAGAGGCGTCCGAGCCGCGCCTCGCTGCCGTCACCGTCACCGTGCGCGTCACGGCGCGCCCGCGCCGCCTGCGTCGCGGGCCGGAGCGGTGGGCCGTCCGGTCCGGCACCGGCGGGCTGCCCCTCGGAGGAAGGAGCGGGCGGCGCCGGGGGAGGGCCGGTGGACGGCGGGACCGGTGCGGGGGTGCGCGCCTGCGGTGAGGTGCCGTCGAGCGAGGAGTCCTCGGCCCCGGACGCCCTGCCCGCCCCGGAGGCGGCCTCCGCCCCCGCGGTAGCCCGCTCGCCGTCGTCCGCCCCCGCGGCGCTCGCGGGCCCGCGCCCCGGCCCGGCCCGGTCCGGCCACGGGCCGCCGTCCGTCCCGATGCGCTCCGTCAGCCAGATGGCCTCCGCCCATTCGCGCGCCGACGGCGACCGGCCCGCCAGACCGGTCATGGCGAGGCGTCCGTAGCCAGGCTGCGCCACAGCGCCGCCCGCAACTGCGTCCAGGACGCCTCGTCGGCGTCGGCGGCGCCGTTGGTGAGCATGTGCACGGTGTTCAGGAGCTGGTCCGCCGCGAGCGAACCGTCCCCGCGCTCCTGGAGGAACGAGCGGATCAGCTCCGCCGTCCGCGGGTCCCCGCCGGCACCGAAGTGCGCCTCGACCATCGCGGCCAGCCGGGCCTCGTCCGGAGCGGCGAGCTCCACCTCGAGGCAGCGGCGGCGGAAGGCGGGCGAGAAGGCACGCTCGCCGTTGCTGGTGATCACCACCACCGGGAACTCCGAACAGCGCACCCGCCCGTCGCGCACCACGACCGGCAGGCCGTGGTCGGCCGTGCCGACGCTCGCCTCACGCCGGGACTGGCCCAGTCGCTCCAGCTCCCGGATACGGAACTCGCCCTCCTCGAAGATGTGCAGCAGGTCGTTGGGCAGGTCGATGTCGCTCTTGTCCAGCTCGTCGACGAGCAGCACCCGGGGCCGCTTCCACGGCAGCAGCGCGGTGCCCAGCGGGCCGAGCGTCAGATAGCGGCCCACGTCGGGCAGCGGCTCGCGCTTGAGCCCGGGGCCCGCCCCCACGGGCGCGTCCTGCACCCTGCCGATCGCGTCGTAGTCGTACAGGCCGTCGCGCAGCGTCGTACGGCTGACCACCGGCCACCACAGCACCCGGCCCAGACCCAGCTCCGCGGCGATCTGATGGGCCAGACTGGACTTGCCCGTGCCGGGCTGCCCGGTGACCAGCAGCGGACGGCGCAGCTGGATCGCGGCGTTGATGACATCGACGACGGCGTGGTCCAGAGTGCCCGCGCGGCGCGAGCCGAGTTTGCGCTCGACGTCCCAGTGGTCGCCCGGGTCGGGGATGTCCAGCGGCGGGCTGTCGGTGCCCGGCCTGAAGCGCCGCCAGGGCGGCGGGGCGGGCAGCGGGGGCAGCGGTTCGGACGGCACGTGCTGCGCGCCGTTGTCCCGGAACACCCACCAGGCGGGAGGACGGGGCTGCCGTGCCTCACGCTGATCGGTCGTCTCCCCGGTCATGGATGGCCACCCCCGGTCCGCGGATGCCCGAGCGCGGCCTCCGCCCCCTCCAGTCCGTCCTGGCTGTCCCACACTAGGGTGACGTGGCGATGCAGGTCCAGCGTCACCGCCGACCCGCCCCCGCCCGGATTGACGCCCCGCAGATGTCGTACCCGGTCGGGCAGCCCGTCCAACCTCCCGGCCAGCAGATTCCACAACTGGGGCCGGGCGTCGGCGTGGTGGCCCTGGCGGCGCAGCGCGACGATGGCGGGAATGCCCACCTCCAGCAGGACGTAGACCGGGTCCGCCGCCAGATCGCCGTCGTACGCCGGAGGGTCGAGCAGTACGTAGCAGAACGGCGTCTGCCCGTCGCGCAGTTCGCTCAGCAGGTCGTACGGCGCAGGGGCGCGGCCGTGCGCGACGTACTGTACGGCCGGTGCCTCGAAGACGCCCTCGGGGTGGGCTTCCAGCCACGCGAGACGGCGGTGCAGCGCGGGCCACCAGTACCTCTTGTGGAACCGGTCGCGGCTGCGCACCAGCACCGTGTGGTCGGCGCCGATCGGGCGGGGCACCGAACCGGCCGGCCGGACCGGGAACTGGTCGACGTCCAGCCACAGCAGCGGCCGGGGCAGCAGGAACTCCACCCTCAGTCCGGCGCTCAGTTCCCCGAGCCGTTCCAGCGCGCTCTGGTGCAGTGCGGCGACGGTCTCCTCGAGCGCGGCCCGGGAGGCCGCCCGGCAGTCGGCGAGCAGGGTGGGCGGTCCCGGGTCGGGGGCCAGCAGCCAGCCCCGGACGTGGTACTCGTCGGGCGCCGCCGGGTGCGCCACGATCTCCACGAGCAGCCGGTACGGTTCGGCCGGGCGTCCCACGCGGGTCCGCTCCCGGGAGCGGACCCGGCGCAGCAGCTCCGGCGGACAGCCGATGCGGTGCGCCACCTTGTCGTTCCACGCCTGCAACTCGACTGCCGGAGAACGCTGTTGACCCGCCGCGACGGCCTCGACGAAGCAGAGCAGCGGGTGCGCCTCGTCCGGCAGGACGAGGGCGTCCTCCAGCGCGTCGAGCAGGTCCGCGACCGCCTCCTCCCCGGTGCTGTCGTCCGTCGCGGGCCGCGGCAGGAAGGGCAGGAAGCGCAGTGCGAGCGGACCGAGGGGCGTGGCGGCGGACCGCTGTGCGAGCAGGGCGCACAACTCCTCCCGCTCGGCGGCCGTGAGCAGCCGCTCCGGGTACAGCCGCAGGTACATGTGCTCGACGGCCGCCCACGCCAGGGTCCCCGTACGCCCGCTGCCCAGCCGGTCCAGGTAGAACCGCAGCCCCTCCGGATAGGCGTCGCAGGCGCGCAGCGTCGCGTAGAGGTCCTCGCGCACCATGCCGGAGTGTTCGGTGTCCACCGGCCCGAACCGTTCGGCGAACGCCTCGGCGGCGCGTCGCAGCGGCAGCGGGTGCACGAGTCCGGGGATGCGCGCTATACGGCCGGCCAGTTCCCAGAACAGGTCGGTGCGCGGTGTGTCGCCGGTTCCGGTCACGGCGTCGGCCCCGCGTCGCCGCGCAGCCGCAGGACCACGCGTTCGAACTCCCGCATCGGCAGCGAGCCCCGCTCGTACCAGCGCAGCGCGGCGGCGAGCCGGTCGATGCCGTCCGCGTACTGCAGGCACAGCGCCACGACCCCGCGCACGTCCTCCACCAGGACCGGCGACCGCTCGGCGAGGTCGAAGATCTCGTCCCCGGCGTCCCGCAGCACGCTCTCGCGGCGCTGCGGGTCGCGCATGCTGGGCACCCTCACCAGCGCGGTGGTCAGTTCCCGGTCGGCGCCGCGCGGCCAGGCGGGCCCGGGCGCGGGCTCGCCGAGCACCGCGTCGGCCAGCAGCGGGCAGTAGCGCACCACGGCCTCGACGGGGATCATCCACGCGGTACGGGACCCGGCCGGGCGGCGCACGGCGACGACGATGCCGATGACACCCCCGTCCCCGTCGACGACGCCCGCCCCGCTGTAGCCGCCCTGCACCCGCCCGTCGGCGCCCTCCGGGCTGTCCAGCTGGATCCAGTCCGGGCTCAGCCCGCCCGCGCCGAGCAGCCGCGCGGCGACCCAGACGCCGGGGGAGGCGGCCGAGGACTGGCCGAAGACCCGTACGGCCCGCTCCCGTACGGGACCGCACGGGCGCAGCCGGGCCGGGACGCAGTCGGAGGGCGGCGGGCCGTCCAGTTCCAGGACCGCGACGTCCGCGCGCTCCTGGTCGGGCGGCGCCCAGCCCTGCGGCAGCACCGAGGCGTACGACACCTCGCCGGTCAGGGAACCCGGGTGGTCGACGGCGACACTCTGCCCGCCGGGGGACTCATGTCCGGTCAACTCCAGTGCGCCCTGCACGACATGAGCACACGTCAGCACCCGCCCCCCGTCCACCAGAACACCCGATCCCACCGGTGTGTTGTCCGCGCCGAGAATCCGCACACGCCATGAGTCCTCGATCGACTGCGACACCACGCGCCCCGTTCGCTCCGCCTTTGCACGATGTTGACAGACAACCGCTGCCGGTAACAGTTATGTGCCCGAATCCGGTGAAGAGGGGGCTTCGAGCCGGGCACGGGCGGTGACAGGTACGGGCGGGTCCGGCGCGGCCGCGTTGTTCCACCCCCGCGGCAGGGGAAACCCTGCCGCGTCAGGGGAAGCCGCCTCGCGCGCGACGGGCCGTGCGCGTCCGGCGGGGCCGGGGGCGGTGCGACAGGCACCGCGGGCACGACGAGTGCGACGGGTGCGGCAGGTACGACAACTGCGACGGGTGCGAGGGGCCCCGGCGGGCGCGGCGGGTACGGGCCCGGGCGGCGGTGGGTGAACGGGAGCCGGCCGGCGGAAGGCGGCCGGCCGGTTCCGCCTCACCCTTGCGCGAGCAGCCTGCGCAGCCAGTCCAGGCGGGCGGCCTGCGCCGACCGGGTCAGGGCCGCTTGCGGGGCGAGAGCGTCGAAGCCGTGGAAGCCGCCCGGCCAGACGTGGAGTTCCGCGACGCCCCCGGCCCGCCAGATCCGCGAGGCGTAGGCGACGACCTCGTCGCGGAAGGTCTCCGCGGAGCCGACGTCGAGGAAGGCCGGGGGCAGACCGGCAAGGTCCTCGGCGCGGGCCGGCGCGGCGTAGGGCGACACCCGCGGGCCGCCGCGCCGGTCGCCCAGCAGCGCCGACCACCCCGTGTCGTTGGCGGTGCGGTCCCAGAGGCCGGCGCCCGCCATCTGATGGGCGGACGCGGTGTCGTTGCGGTCGTCGAGCATGGGGGACAGCAGCATCTGCGCGCAGGGACGCGGGATCGTGCGCCGGCCCGCGCGGTCCCGTAGGAGCAGGGCCGCCGCGGCGGTGAGGCCGCCGCCCGCGCTCGCGCCCACCATCACGATCCGCTTTGGATCGCCGCCCAGTTCCCCGGCGTGCTCCGCCGTCCAGAGCAGACCCGCGTACACGTCCTCCACGGGCGCGGGATGCGGATGCTCAGGTGCCAGCCGGTAGGCGACGGACACCACGACCGCGTCCAGTTCCTTCGCCCAGCCCAGCGCCATGTCGACACCGACCCTGTGGTCGCCGAGGACCATGCCTCCGCCGTGCGCGTAGTACAGGACGGGCCGCGCGGTGCCGGGCGCAGCAGCCGTGGGGCGGCAGACCAGCAGGGAGACATCGGGTGCGCCCGGGGGGCCGGGAACCGTCCGGTCCGCCACCTCGAAGGCGCCGCCCAGCGTCAGGTCCAGCGCGGCCAGCAGTTCCGAGGCCGCGTCCTCGTCCCGCCGGGCGGCGGCGATGTCCGCCGGCGTGAGCCCGGGCCGGGCCAGCTCCCCGGCCTCCTCCAGCGCGGCGGCCAGTTCCGGGTCGAAGGGGGGCGGGACCGGGTTCATGACGTCTCCTTGCCGGGGCGTGCTACGTGTACGGCGGCTCGCCCGTTCGTGGACGCGCCGCCCTCCGTGTACCCGCCCGGGCCGGGCCCCCCGACAAGGAGGGCCGGAGCCGTGACCCGGCTCCGGCCCTCCCCGGTGGTCCGCCTCGCTCAGGCGGCGATGACCTCGTCGGCGTGGCCGCGCAGACGGGCGACGACCTCGGTCAGCTGGCCGGCGACCTCGGCGTCGTCCGCCGGGTGGGTCTCGGTGAAGCGCGTCACGGAGCCGGGGATGGACAGCTTGATGTCCTCGATCACCTTGCCGCCGGCGATGCCCACGGCCTTGCGGGTGTCGTCGTGCGCCCACACGCCGCCGTACTGGCCGAGCGCGGTGCCGATGACGGCGACCGGCTTGCCGCCGAAGGCGCCCGCGCCGTAGGGGCGCGACAGCCAGTCGATGGCGTTCTTCAGGACGGCCGGGATGGTGCCGTTGTACTCGGGGGAGAAGAGCAGGAAGGCGTCGGCGGCCTGGGCGGCCTCACGCAGCTTGACGGCGGCGGCCGGCGCGCTGCCCTCGACGTCGAGGTCCTCGTTGTAGAAGGGGACGTCGGCCAGGCCCTCGAAGACCTGGACCTCGGCGCCCTCCGGGGCGAGCTTCGCGGCAGCCTCGGCGAGCTGACGGTTGTGCGAGCCGGCGCGCAGGCTGCCGACGAGCGCGAGGATGCGAACAGACATGGGGGACTCCAAGGGGTGAAACACTGCCGTAATCATCCGGACCGAGGTCCGTTTAATTTTCTACCAGGTTAACCGGACCGCGGTCCAGTTTTGTTCCGGATGCTTTACGCTGTCTTCATGTCCAGCGCTCTGCCGCCCTTCCCCACGCCTCAAGAGCCCCAAGACAAGCCGATGTTGCTCGAACTGGGCGCCGGTTCGGACGAACCCTGCCTGCGTGCGGACGCGGCGCGCAACCGCGCCCGGCTGCTGGACGCCGCGGCCCGCCTGGTGGCGGAGCACGGCGCGGCCGGAGTCACGATGGAGGCGGTGGCGGCGGCCGCCCAGGTGGGCAAGGGGACCGTCTTCCGCCGCTTCGGCGACCGCACCGGCCTGCTGACGGCCCTGCTGGACCACTCCGAGAAGAAGTTCCAGGCGTCCTTCCTGAGCGGCCCCGCCCCCCTCGGCCCGGGCGCGCCGCCCGTCGAGCGGCTGCGGGCCTTCGGCTGCGCCGCGCTGCGCCGCGCCGCCGACGACCTGGAACTGCAACTCGCCGCCGAACCGTGTCCCGACCGCCGTTTCCTCGTACCGGCCCGCCGGGTGCGCCAGGCCCATGTGGTGATGCTGCTGCGCCAGGCGGTTCCCGAAGCGGACGTCGAACTCCTCGCGCAGGCGCTGATGGGCTACCTGGAAGCCGCGCTGATCCACCACCTCACCCGGCAGTGCCAGATGCCGATGGACCGGCTCCAGGCCGGCTGGTACGACCTCGTCGAGCGACTGACCAGCACTCGGCAGCCCAGCTGAGTCCGCCCCCCGCCCAAGGGCCACGACCGGCGACCCGGCCGTGGCCGTGGTGCCGAGCCGCGGTCCCGAGCCGGGGTGCTCAGTCGTGGGCCGTGAACATCTCCAGGAGCCCCACAGGCGCGTCCTCGCGGAACAGCAGAGCCGCGCTGCGCGCCGACTCCGCCGCCGACGCCGCGCTGCGCGGGAACAGCCGCTCCTCGTACGCGCTCAGCGCGGCCTCGACGTCATCGGGCCGGGCGGCGAGGAATCCGGCCAGTTCGGCGCCGTCGAGCATGGCCAGGTTGGCGCCCTCGCCCGCGAACGGCGACATCAGATGCGCGGCGTCGCCCAGCAGCGTCACCCCGGGCACGCGGTCCCAGCGGTGGCCCACGGGCAGTGCGTGGATACGGCGGGGCACCAGCGGTCCGTCGGCATCGGTGACCAGTGACCGCAGGCTCTTGTCCCAGCCGTCGAAGTGTTCGAGAACACGTTCCTTGGCCGCCTCCGTGTCGGTGAAGTCGATGCCGTCCAGCCACTCCTCGGCCGCCTCGACGGCCGCGTACACGTGCAGGCTGCCGTCCGTCTCGCGGTGCGCGAGGAAGCCCCGGCCCGCCCCCAGCGCGAAGAAGAACCCGCCCCCCACCACCTCGGCGGCGACCGGGTGGCGCAGATCGGCCTCCAGGAGGTCCGCCTCGACGAACGACACACCGGTGTAGGCGGGCCGCGCAGCGGAGAGGAGGGGACGCACCCGCGACCACGCCCCGTCCGCGCCGACCAGCAGGTCCGTGGTGAACACCGTGCCGTCGGCGAGCGTCACCTCGTGCCGGCCGCCGCCCAGCGGGCGTGCCCCGGTGACCTTCGCGCCCCAGCGGACGGTGTCCTCGGGCAGCGAGCCGAGCAGCAGGTCGCGCAGGTCGCCCCGGTCGATCTCGGGCCGGCCCCCGCTGCCGTCGTCCGGCTCGTCCAGCCGGACCACGGCGTGCCGGTCCAGCACCCGCGTGGCCTGGCCGCCGGGCAGCACCAGTTCGCGGAACCGGTCGTACAGTCCGGCGGCCCGCAGGGCCACCTGGCCGGAGTCCTCGTGGATGTCGAGCATGCCGCCCTGGGCGCGCTCGGCGGGGGAGGCGTCGAGGTCGAAGACCGCCGCCTCGATGTCATGCGCCCGCAGCACGCGGGCCAGCGTGAGGCCGCCGAGTCCGGCGCCGATCACGGCGATGGGGTGGTGGGACTGCGTCATGGACACGGGAGTGCTCCTCGGTCGGTGCGGGGGAGGGCGATCACAGCAGCAAGGGGGACGTGTTCCGGCCGGCCTGTCAGCCGGTCGGCTGGTCGGTCAGCCTTCCGATCACTCGGCCGGCCGGGCGGGGACCGCAGTGCGCTCGATGCCGTTGATCAGGGTCCGGATGTGCCAGGAAAGGCGCTCCTCGGGGGTGCCGGACAGCAGGGGGCCGGCGAGGGCGGCGATGTGCGGGTGGGTGCGGTCCGAGGCGCCGTGCAGCGCCCGGGTGAGGGCGTCCCACTCGGCCTGTCCCCCGGCCGGTCGCTCGTGCGCGGAGTGCTCGGCCGCCGTGGCCGTGGCGTGCTGCAGCAGCAGGTCGACGCCCCACGCCGCCTGCGCGGGTGGCACACCGCCCTCGTCGAGCAGGCCGAGCAGCGTCTCGATGAGGTTCAGGTAGTGCGGGCCGCTGGGCCGGGCCGTGAGCGCCGAGCGGGCGAGACCCGGGTGGCCGTGGAGCATCGCGGTGTACGCCGTGAGTACCTGCTCCAGTCGCTCGCGCCAGTCGCCCGTGCTCCGCCGGGGGGCCGCCTCGACCGTCCCCAGCAGCTCGTCCAGGACGGCCGCGTGCAGTTCGGCGGTGTTGCGGACGTACACGTACAGGGAGGCCGGTCCGGTGTCGAGTTCCTGGGCCAGGCGCCGCATGGTCACCTTCTCCAGCCCTTCGGCGCGCAGTACGGCGAGGGCGGCGGCGACGATGCCCTCCTTGGTCAGGGCGGGCTTGGCCGGGCGTTCGCGACGGCTGCGTGCGGAAGCGCTGGAGCGTGCTGTCATGCCCCGACTGTAACGAACGCGTTCGTCACGAACAAGTTCGTAGCGAATCTGTTCGTGGCGGACGTGTTCGCCGCGTACGCGTTTTCCGTGGGCCCCGGGTCCGGTACGCGTTTGTCCATGGGTCCGCAACCGGGCCCGGCCGGGTTGCTTCCCCCGCACGACCGGTCCCTGTCCGCTTCTGCCAAGATGCGGTACGTCATGGTGCAGATACCGAAACCCGCCGCGCCCGCATCGACGCCCGCACCGCCGGACTCCGCCCCCACGAGTGCCGAGGTGGCCCGTCTGGCGGGTGTCTCGCGGGCGACCGTCTCCTACGTCCTGAACAACGCCGGCGCCGTACGGATCAGCGAGGCCACCCGGCTGCGGGTACGCGCGGCCGCCGAGGAACTCGGGTACGTGCCCCACGCCGCCGCGCGCAGCCTGCGCGCGGGGCACAGCCGCATCGTCCTGATGCCCGCACCGGCCGTCCCCGTGGGGCCGCTGCTGGGCGGGTTCGTAAGCGAACTCCAAGGGGCGCTGGGCCGCCTCGACTACACCGTCGTGCAGCACGGCAGCATCGGCCTGCGCGGGGAAGAGGCCGCCCGGGCCTGGGCCGAGTTACGGCCGGTCGCCGTCCTGGTGCCCGGCTTCGGGATCGGCCCCGAGGGAGTCGCCGTGCTCCGGCGCTCCGGCACCCGCGCCGTCGTCACCCTGGGCCCCGAAGCCGTCGAGGGCGCCCACGCCCTGCTCATGGACCACCACAGCGTCGGCCACAGCGCGGGCGCCCACCTGTACGCCCGCGGCCGCCGCCGCATCGGCGTGGTCGTGCCCGAGGAACGCGGCCTCGACGTGTTCTCCGGACCGCGCCTTGAGGGCGTACGCCGGGCCCTGCACGGCACCGACGCCACCGTCACCGAACTGCCCCTGGGCTACGACGAGGAGTCCGCGGCCCGTCTCGCCGCCCGCTGGCGCCCGCTCGGCCTGGACGGGGTCTTCGCCTACAACGACGAGTACGCCATGCTCCTGATGCGCGCCCTGCAGGACGAGGGCCTGCGCATCCCCGAGGAGGCGGCCGTCATCGGCGCCGACGACCTGATGCTGGGAAGACTGCTGCGGCCCCGGCTGAGCACCGTGCACATCGACCTGCCCGCGGGCCGCGACCTGGCCGCCCTGGTCGACCGCGCCGTACGCGATCCCGGCGGCGCACCCGAGCGGCACACGGTACTGGGCGCGACGGTGATCCACCGCGAGTCCAGCTGACCCGGCCGGCGACGGCAGCCCACGGCCGACACCGAAGGCGGGGAGACGACGCACACCGGCCGCAGCCGACGGCAGTCCCCCGGCGGCCGGCGCCCGCCAACGGCGTCCGACGACGAGACGACTGAGTCATACGGCGAGACGACGAGACGACTGAGTCGTACGGCGAGACGACGGGACGACGGCGTCGGACAAGGAGACGACGGCGTCGGACAACGGCGGCGGGGCCCCTCCCGCACCGGGATGGGGCCCCGCCCGCCGTCTTGCGTCGTGCTCGCCGGACGACTTCGCCCGCGCCTACTCGCCCGCCTGCCCCGCCTGCGCCTGCTGCTCGGCGACCGCCTTGCGGACCTCGTCCATGTCCAGCTTGCGGGCCTGGCCGATCACATCCGCCAGAGCCGCCTCGGGCAGCGCGCCCGGCTGCGCGAACACGGCCACCTGGTCACGGACGATCATCAGCGTGGGGATGGACTGGATCCCGAAGGCCGCCGCCAGCTCCGGCTGCGCCTCCGTGTCCACCTTGCCGAACACCAGGTCCGGGTTGTCGGTGGCCGCCTTCTCGTAGACGGGCGCGAACGAACGGCACGGCCCGCACCAGGAAGCCCAGAAGTCGATGAGAACGAACTCGTTCTCCGTGACCGTCTGGTCGAAGTTCTCCTTGGTGAGCTCCACGGTGCTGCTCATGGCGTGATCCCTCTTCCTGGTGTCGGGTTGGGCCGTCCGCACAACACGGCCGACCCTACGGGCTATTCCGCGCGCGCAACGCACTGTTCCGCGCGCGTACCCGTGTGGCCTGCGGGCACACCACCCACCACACTGGGCCCATGACGGAAACGGAAACCATCACGTACGACGTCGTCGTGCTCGGCGCCGGGCCGGTCGGCGAGAACGTCGCCGACCGCACCCGCGCGGCAGGCCTGACCACCGCCATCGTGGAGAGCGAACTCGTCGGCGGTGAGTGCTCGTACTGGGCCTGCATGCCGAGCAAGGCCCTGCTGCGCCCGGTCATCGCCCGCGCCGACGCCCGCCGCCTGCCCGGGCTGAGCCAGGCCGTCCAGGGACCGCTGGACGTCGGCGCGGTCCTCGCCCGCCGGGACGAGTACACCTCGCACTGGCACGACGACGGCCAGGTCGGATGGCTGGAGGGCATCGGAGCGGACCTCCACCGCGGCCACGGCCGCCTCGCGGGCCCGCGCACCGTGACGGTCACCGGTCCGGACGGCGCGCGCACGACGCTGACCGCCCGGCACGCCGTCGCCGTGTGCACCGGGACCGGCGCCCGACTGCCCGACCTGCCCGGTCTCGACGAGGTCAGGCCGTGGACCAGCCGTGAGGCGACCAGCGCCGAGAAGGTGCCGGGGCGGCTGACCGTGGTCGGCGGCGGTGTCGTCGCCACCGAGATGGCCACCGTCTTCCAGGCCCTCGGCTCCCAGGTCACGGTGCTGGTGCGCGGCGACGGGCTGCTGCCCCGCATGGAACCCTTCGCCGGTGAACTCGTCGCCGACGCGCTCACCGAGGCGGGCGCCGACGTGCGCACCGGTACCTCCGTGCAGTCCGTGAGCCGTAAGGACGGCACGGTCGTCGCCGTCACCGGCACCGGCGAGCGCATCGAGGCCGACGAGATCCTGTTCGCCACCGGGCGCACCCCGCGCACCGACGACATCGGCCTGGAGACCGTCGGTCTGGAGCCGGGCTCCTGGCTCACGGTCGACGACACCCTGCGGGTCGAGGGCACCGACTGGCTGTACGCGTGCGGCGACGTCAACCACCGCGCCCTCCTCACCCACCAGGGCAAGTACCAGGCCCGGATCGCGGGCGACACGATCGGCGCCCGGGCCACGGGCACCGCCGCCGGCGCACCCGAGCCGTGGGGCCCGCACGCCGCCACCGCCGACCACGACGCCGTCCCCCAGGTCGTCTTCACCGACCCCGAGGCCGCCGCCGTCGGGCTCTCCCTCGCGGAGGCCGAACAGGCCGGGCACCGGGTCCGCGCCGTCGACGTCGACATGTCGTCGGTCGCCGGTGCCGGGCTGTACGGCGAGGGGTACCGGGGCCGCGCCCGCATGGTGGTCGACCTCGACGAGGGGATCCTGCGCGGCGTCACCTTCGTCGGCCCCGGCGTCGGCGAACTGCTCCACTCGGCGACCGTCGCCGTCGCCGGCCGCGTCCCCGTCGACCGGCTGTGGCACGCGGTCCCGTCGTACCCGACGATCAGCGAGGTGTGGCTGCGCCTGCTGGAGGCGTACCGGGGCTGAAGCGGTCTCCGCCGACGCGGTCACCGATCCTGCGCGGTCACCGAGCCTGCACGCTCACCGATCCTGCGCGGCCGCCGACGCCCGGTGCACGGCCACCGACGCCGGGTGCGGCGGGGGTCACTGATCAGGACCAGGGAAGTCGGTGACCCGCCCGCCGGCTCACTGACGCGGCAACGCGAAACCGAGGGCGCGCGCGGCCTCCTCGGGCGTCGGCTGCGCCCAGCGCGCCGCCATCGCCTCGTTGGAGGCCAGCGAACGCAACTCGGCGCGGTCGAGGTACAGGGCGCCGTCGAGGTGATCGGTCTCGTGCTGCACGATACGAGCGGGCCAGCCGGTGAACACCTCGTCCACCGCGCGCCCCTCCTCGTCCCGCGCACGCAGCCGCACGGTGGTGTGCCGGGCCACCACAGCCTGCCAGCCCGGCACGCTCAGGCATCCCTCGAAGAACGCGGCCCGCTCCGTGCCGACCGCTTCGTACGACGGATTGACCAGCACCCGGTACGGCAGGGGCACCCGGCCGCGCGCCAGCCGCACCTCCTCGGGCACCGGCGCCGGGTCCTCCACGACCGCGATCCGCAGAGCCACACCCACCTGCGGCGCGGCCAGGCCCACGCCCGGCGCCGCCCGCATGGTGACGCGCAGGGCCGCCACGAACCGGGCCAGCAGCGCGGGGTCCAGCTGGCCGTCGAACGGTTCGGCGGCGCGCCGCAGCACCGGATCACCGGCCGCGACGACGGGCAACGGGCCGCCTGCCGACAGAAGTTCCTCGACCCGCTCGGCGAGGGGGGTGCGCGCACTGGGAGAAGCCATCGCGCCAGCATGCCACGGAGTGAAGTAGCGTGGTCCGACACGCCGACGCCGGAGGGAGACGGACATGGCGCCGCAAGACCGGCGGACCCGGCGCGGGCAGGGGGAACTGGAGGGCCAGGTCCTCGGCGCGCTGCGCGAGGCGGACGGCCCGGTGACCGCGGCCTGGGTGCAGGAGCGCCTCGGCGGCGACCTCGCCTACACCACCGTCGTCACCATCCTGACCCGGCTGCTCGCCAAGGACGTGGTCGCCCGGGAGCGCCGTG
Organism: Streptomyces sp. NPDC056160; assembly: GCF_042268205.1. NCBI lineage: Bacteria > Bacillati > Actinomycetota > Actinomycetes > Kitasatosporales > Streptomycetaceae > Streptomyces > Streptomyces sp. NPDC056160. Next base: position 1,859 of record NZ_JBHJUW010000024.1, on the reverse strand, counting down.
GCCGCTCGTTCGCCTGGACGCCGACGGCCGACGTGGCCCGGCTCGCGGCCCTCAGGATGCGCCGGCTCCTGGACGGCGAGCGGGACCGCGAGGCCGTCCTCGCCAGCTTCGTCACCGCACTGCCGCCCGGCGACGAGCAGGTCCTGCGCGCGCTGCTGGAGACGGCGGACGAGGACGAGGGGAACGGGAAGAGCGATGCGGGCGGCGACAGGGGAGAGGGCGGAACAGGAGAGAGGGCGTAGAGGGCGGAAACGGCAGAAAGGACTGACACCTCATGGGGGTCTTCGTCTTCCTGCCGCTCGTACTGCCGCTGACCGCCTGGCCGGTCGCCCGGCTGGCCGAACTCCACCTGCACCCCCGCACCGCCACCCGGCTCCTGACCGCCGTCGCCGTCGTGATGGCCACGTGCAGCACGCTCTGCCTCGTGCTCCTCATGGTCGTCGGCACCGCGCAACTTCCCGGCAACCCGCTGCCGGACGGCTGGTCCGACCCCGAGGTCAGAGCCGCCGTCCCGCACGACGGGTTCGCGGGCCGCGCGGCGATCCCCGCGCTGGGAGCGGTGACGGCTGCCTGCGCCCGCACCCTCTGGCGCCACCGGCGGGTCACCCGGCGCGCACGGCGGGCCCTGGCCGGCCTGCGCGGCTCCACGGTCGTCGTGCTCCCCGACGACACGCCGTACGCGTACGCGCTGCCCGGCGCCCCCGGACGGATCGTGGTCACCACGGCCCTGCTCGACGGGCTCGCGCCGGCCGAACGGCGCGCCCTCTTCGCGCACGAGCGCGCCCACTTGGCCGCCCGGCACCACCGCCATCTGCTCGCCGTCCACCTGGCGGCACGCGCCAACCCGTTCCTGCGCCCGCTGCGCTCCGCCGTCGCCTACACCGCCGAGCGCTGGGCCGACGAGGAGGCGGCCCGCGCGGTCGGCGACCGGCGCACGGTGGCACGGGCCATCGGCCGGGCGGCGCTGCTGTCGGCCGCCGCACCCGCGCCCACGCTCGCCGCCCTGGCCGCCACCGGGCCGGTCCCGCGCCGGGTGGCGGCGCTGCTGGCGCCCGCGCCCGCCGTACGGGACTGGCCGTCGGTGTTCACGGCGCCCGGCGCCGCGGCGTGGGGGGCCGCCGTCGGCGCGGTGGTGTCGGCGATGTCCTCGGCGAACTCCGCCGTCACTCTCTTCCTGGTCCTCCAGGCGGCGACCCCGCTGTAGCGCCCGAGGCGGATGCGGGGCCCTGGAGGGATGTCAGCGCTCCGGCCCCTCAAAACTCCTCCGACTCCTCCGACTCGTGGAACTCGCCCGCGAGGGCCGAGGCGATCCGCAGCTGGGCGGCTGCCTCCGCGTCCCGTCCCTGACGCTGGAGGGTACGGCCGAGCATCAGCCGGGCGTAGTGCTCCACCGGGTCACGTTCGACGACGATGCGCAACTCGTGCTCGGCTCGGCGCAGTTGGGCCGAGTGGTAGTAGGCGCGTGCCAGCATCAGGCGCGGCCCGGTCTGCTCGGGCGCCTCCTCGACGAGCCCGGTCAGGACGCGCGCGGCACCGGCGTAGTCCCGGGCGTCGAAGAACATCCGCGCGCGGTCCCAGCGCTCCGCCGGGGCCCCGTGGTCGTAGTACGTGGTGTTCACTCGTGACCTCCTTCGACGCCGTCAACCCGGCACACTGGTTGAAAATTCCATTACTTTCCGGGACTGGTCGCGCCACCAGGGTCCGAGCGCGCCGGACGCACTGACGCAACCGCCCGCCCGCACTAGGTTGGGCGGCATGAGCAACCTAGTGTCCCGAGTCTTGGGAGGACTGCATATCTAGGATTTGGGGTTCGGTAGGCGGTTCAGGTAGCCGGCGAGGCGTTCGAGGATCTCGTCGGC